>JAYVDE010000081.1:0-2723 GCA_043749575.1 Burkholderiaceae bacterium
GAGCTGATGCTGATCAAAGTGCGCGCCGTCGGCAAGGAGCGCGAGGAAATGAAGCGCATGGCCGACATCTTCCGTGGCCGCATCATCGACGTGACCGAAAAAAGCTACACGCTGGAGCTGACCGGCGACGCTGGCAAGCTCGACGCCTTCATCGAAGGCATTGACCGCAGCGCGATTTTGGAAACCGTGCGTACCGGCGCCAGCGGCATCGGCCGCGGCGAGCGCATCTTGAGAGTTTGAGCTGCCGTTTTGGCCGACATCACCCCCAACAACCGACCCTGACACTGGAGAAACCCATGAAAGTTTTTTACGACAAAGACGCCGACCTGAGCCTGATCAAGGGCAAAAACGTCACCATCATCGGCTACGGCTCGCAGGGCCACGCCCATGCGCAAAACCTGAACGATTCGGGCGTCAAGGTCACTGTGGCGTTGCGCAAGGGTGGCGCGTCCTGGGCCAAGGCCGAGAAGGCTGGCCTGAAGGTGGCCGAAAT
The DNA here is from genome assembly GCA_043749575.1 of Burkholderiaceae bacterium. Taxonomy (GTDB): domain Bacteria; phylum Pseudomonadota; class Gammaproteobacteria; order Burkholderiales; family Burkholderiaceae_C; genus Pseudaquabacterium. The sequence continues at coordinate 494 of JAYVDE010000081.1, forward strand.
CGCTGACGCGGTCAAGACTGCCGATGTCGTGATGATGCTGCTGCCCGACGAGCAGATCGCTGCCGTCTACAACGCCGAGGTCGCCGCCAACATGAAGGCCGGCGCCTCGCTGGCGTTTGCCCACGGCTTCAATGTGCACTACGGCCAGGTGGTGCCGCGCGAAGACATCGACGTCTGGATGGTCGCGCCCAAGGCCCCCGGCCACACCGTGCGCAACACCTACACGCAAGGTGGCGGCGTGCCCCACCTGATCGCCATTCATGCCGACAGGTCCGGCAAGGCGCGTGACCTGGCGCTCTCCTACGCGGCTGCCAACGGCGGTGGCAAGGCCGGCATCATCGAGACCAATTTCCGCGAAGAGACCGAAACCGACCTGTTCGGCGAGCAGGCCGTGCTGTGCGGTGGCACGGTCGAGCTGATCAAGGCGGGTTTCGAGACTCTGGTCGAAGCCGGCTACGCGCCCGAGATGGCCTATTTCGAGTGCCTGCATGAGCTCAAGCTGATCGTCGACCTGATCTACGAAGGCGGCATCGCCAACATGAACTACTCGATCTCGAACAATGCCGAGTACGGCGAGTACGTGACCGGCCCCAAGATCGTCAACGCCGAGACCAAGCTGGCGATGAAGCAGGCCTTGAAGGACATCCAGACCGGCGAGTACGCCAAGAGCTTCATCCTGGAGAACAAGGCCGGCGCACCGACGCTGATCAGCCGCCGCCGCCTGACCGAAGAGCACCAGATCGAGGTCGTCGGAGAAAAGCTGCGCGCGATGATGCCCTGGATCAAGGCCAGCAAGCTGGTTGACAAGTCGCGCAACTGATTGCAGTTGGCGTTTGACGGGCTGCGCCGCTCGGCGCTGTCCCGGTGCATGGGGCCGCCGCGTGCGGTCCTTTGCCTTTGGGGCCCTGCGTTATGCTCGCGCCTATGAATGAACCCCAGGAATCCACCCACGAGATCGACACCGCCGAAGCCCCGCCGCGACCCCGCCGCAAGGGCATTTACGTGCTGCCCAATCTGTTCACGCTGGCGGCCTTGTTCGGCGGCTTCTACGCGGTGGTGATGGCGATGAACGGCCGGTTTGACAATGCCGCCATCGGCGTGTTTTGCGCAATGGTGCTCGACAGCCTGGACGGCCGCGTGGCCCGCATGACGAACACCCAGAGCGCGTTTGGCGAGCAGATGGACAGCTTGTCGGACATGGTGAGCTTTGGTGCCGCGCCCGCGCTGATCGTCTATGAGTGGGCGCTCAAAGGGCTGGGCAAGGCAGGCTGGGCGGCAGCCTTTGTGTACTGCGCCTGCGCGGCGCTGCGGCTGGCGCGCTTCAACACCAACATCGGCGTGGTCGACAAGCGCTTCTTTCAGGGCCTGCCCAGCCCGGCGGGTGCTGCGCTGGTGGCCGGCTTCATCTGGATCATGGACGACGCGGGCTTTCGCGAGGGCGTCAAGGACATCCCCTGGCTGGTCTGGACCACCTGGGGCCTGACGCTGTTCGCCGGCCTGACCATGGTCACCAACGTGCCGTACTACAGCTTCAAGGACTTTGGTTTGAAGAAGTCGGTGCCCTTCGTCACGCTGGTGGCCATTGCGCTGGGCATGGCCCTGATCAGCCAGCATGTGCCGGGCATGTTGTTTGGCTTGTTCCTGCTGTACGGCCTGTCGGGCTACGGCATGTACATCTACCGGCGCATGAAGGGCACGCCGGTGAGCGTGATTTCGACCTCGACCGATGAACCGGACGAGCGCGGCATGCACCGCTGATTTCGACCCGGCACGGTTGCTGCGGTACTGTCCATGCTACATTTTGGTCCCATGACGATCCGTTCAGTCTTTGCCGCGCTACTACCCGAGGTGTCTCAGGCGCGCTGATCATCCTTGCCTCACTTTTTTGGATCGACGGCCCGCCCAGCGCAACGCAGCGGGCCGTTTTCATTGTGGAATTCCCAACCGAGCTGCGGTGCAAACCTAGCCCCACGGAGTGTTCCATGCCCATGCTCGACCAGCCCGCCACCAAGTACCGCGCCAGCCCCCGGGTTGACCTGCCCGACCGCCGCTGGCCCGACGCGGTCCTGACCCGACCGCCCACCTGGTGCAGTGTCGATCTGCGTGACGGCAACCAGGCACTGATCGAACCCATGGACCCGGCGCGCAAGCTGCGGATGTTCGAGACCCTGGTGCGCATCGGCTTCAAGCAGATCGAGATCGGTTTCCCGTCGGCCTCGCAGGCGGATTT
>JAYVDE010000082.1:0-2722 GCA_043749575.1 Burkholderiaceae bacterium
CTTCTTACCGGGCATGCCGCTCGCCTTCGATCTGCTGTCGAAAGACTCACGGTAGCCCCGCCTCCCGGACCCGCCCGGTTCAGGCCTTCAAACCGGCCACCCGAGTTCGACACCGTCCGGCCGGAACTTCTCGTCCCAAGACGCAAGAAGTTCTGTCCTGACAGTCACTTGGCGCGCCGGGGTCATCGGTTCAAGCCAAGCTGTGTAGTGGCACGTGCGCTGTGAATGGTAGTTCACAATCCCCATCGGCGCGGCTACACTCCGGCCCATGTTCCTCAAACTCACGAAGTCAGGCGGTCGGCACTACGCGCAGCTCGTGGAGTCGTTTCGCAACGAAGACGGCAAGCCGCGCCAGCGCACTATCTGCACGCTGGGCCGGCTTGAGCCCGGCGGTGATGTCGACAAGCTGATCGCCGCGCTGCAGCGATCGCGCGGCCTGGACGCCACCCCGGCCATCAACCCGCTCGACGGCCTGCGCTTCGAGGGCAGCCGCTGCGCCGGCGATGTTTGGGCGCTGTGGCAGTTGTGGCGCTCGCTCGGCTTCGACGACCTGGCCGCCGCCTGGCGTCGCTCGCGGGTCGAGGTCGATGTGCTGGGCTGCCTGCGTGCGATGGTCTTCAACCGCCTATGCGACCCCGGCAGCAAGCTCGGCGTGCTGCGCTGGCTGGAGACGGTGGCGCTGCCACTGGACTTCGGTTTTGCCCAGGGTCCGCCGCAGCACCAGCATCTGCTGCGCGCTATGGACGTGATCGACGAACACAGCGATGCGCTCGGCACCCGCCTGGCCAGCTTGATGCGTCCCTTGATCGACGAAGACCTGTCGGTGGTGTTCTACGACCTCACCACCGTCGAAGTCGCAGGGGATGCGGTGGTGACTGACGACGTTCGCGCCTACGGCATGAGCAAGTCGGGCCTGGTGGCGCGGCAGTTCATGCTGTCGCTGGTGCAAACCGCCGAAGGCCTGCCCATCGCCCACGAGGTGCACCCCGGCAACATCGCCGAGGCCAAGACGCTGTTGCCGATGATCAAGTCGCTGCTCGCGCGCTACCCGCTCAAACGCGTAGTGTTGGTGGCCGATCGCGGGCTGCTCAGCGTCAACAACCTCGACGAGTTGGCCAAGCTGCAGGCCACGCTGGCCGCCGGTGGCCGCGTCGTGAGCCTGGAGTACGTGCTGGCAGTGCCGGCGGCACGCTATGGGGACTTCGCCGACGCCTTGCGTGCATCAGCCAGCGCTCAGCCTGCAGACAAGCCTTGGGTGACCGAGACGACCTGGCAGTCGCATTCCAAATCGTCGTCCAAGTCGTCACCCCCCTTGGCGAACACACCGCGTCGGCTGGTCATCGCCCACGACCCCGAGGTGGCCGAGCGCCGCACCCAGGCGCGCAACAAGGCGATCACGGAGTTGCTGGCGCTGGGCGAGCAATGGGGCGGCAAACTCGATGCGCAGGACGCCGGCGCGCGCCGCCGCGGGCGGCCGCTGTCGGACTCGGGTGCCAAGGCGCGCTTCTATCACGCGGTCAAGGAAGCGAACCTGGCCCACTTGATCAAGGTCGACCTGCAGGCCGAGGCCTTCAGCTTCACCCTCGACGAGGACAAGCGGCGCTACCTCGAACTGCTCGACGGCAAGCTGCTGCTGGTGACCAACACCGACGCGCCGGCGGCCGAGGTGGTGCAGCGCTACAAGAGCCTGGCCGACATCGAGCGGGGCTTCCGGGTGCTGAAGTCCGACATCGAGATCGGCCCGGTGTACCACCGGCTGCCCCAGCGCATTCGCGCCCATGCGCTGGTGTGCTTCATGGCGCTGATCCTGTACCGGGTGATGCGCATGCGCCTGAAGGCCCACGCCCGGGCGGAGTCACCAACCCGGCTGCTTGAACAACTGCAGCGTGTCCATCAGCAGACCGTGCGCACCGCTGATGGGCAAGTCCTGCACGGGTTGACCGAAATGACGCCGGCGCAGAAGTCGCTGTTCACCGTCCTCCAACTGACGATACCCACGCCTGCCGAACTCTCACAGCCCGTTTTGTAGTCTGCGCTTTTGACCCTCGGTCCAAGAAAATCAAGGACTTACGTGCCGTAAGTGTCGAACTCGGGTGGCCAGGACATCGACTTGGCCGAGCGTGTCGATGCATTTGTCGCGCGCTTCGGCCGACTGCAAGAAACCGTGGGCGACAACATGCTGCCGGCGGTGTTGGCCTCGCTCGCCGAGCCCGTCGGACCAGCCATTGACAACAGGGAGATCCGGCAGGCGCCGAAGTGACAGGCTGTGGCCAGCGGCTTTGCCGTTGGCGTGCCGGCGTCAAACCAGCCTGACGAATCGCCCGTAGCGCTTGAGCGTGGCATCGGCCGTCAGCAGAGTGAGCTTGTCTTCCATCGCCTGCGCCACCAGCAGGCGGTCGAACGGATCACGGTGCACCCAGGGCAGTGTCGCGACGCGGATCAGGTGCGCGGCGTTGATCGGCAATTCGACAAAGCCCTCTCCGAGCAAGGTCCAGTGCAGCAAACCTGGGTCGACAGCGAAGTCGGGGCGGCCCAGCGACGTCTTGATCGCAACCTCCCATACCGTGGCCAGGCTGAACAGCAGCGGAATTTCGCGAGACTGCAGCGTCTTGGCCGCCTCGGCCGACAAGCGATCCGGTTCGAAGGCGGCCCACAGCAGGAGGTGGGTGTCGACCAGAAGCATCACGCGTTCAAAGCTCGGAATTGAACATCGCGTCAATGT
>JAYVDE010000083.1:0-2718 GCA_043749575.1 Burkholderiaceae bacterium
GCACGCGTGCAGGTGCTGCCGACCTGGCAGGCCACGGCATCGACGGCAGCCGCACCGCGCGACGAGCGCGACGTATCGAACCGGGACAGCGAGACCAGCCGCCTCGGCCAGGCGGTGCACAGGGTGCTTGAATGGGCCGTGCGGCGCGATGCACCGGAACCCATCGCACTCGACACGCTATGTGCTGCCGCCGCCCGCGAATTCGGTACCGACAGCTCGGCCGTTCTGCGAATCGCCGGTGCGATCCTGCGCAGCTCCGCCTGCCAGCGGTTTTTCAACGCCCAGCGACTGATCTGGGCAGCCAACGAAGTCAGCGTGGTCGACGGCGGCGAGCTGTTGCGCATCGATCGCCTGGTGCATCTGCGAGTGACCGAGGATGAGCCCGAAACCTGGTGGGTGCTCGACTACAAGCTCAGCCATGCGCCCGATCAACTCGACGCCTACCGGCAACAGCTGGCGCGCTACCAGCGAGCGGTGTCCCGGCTGCAACCCGGCGAGATCGTCCGGGGGGCGTTCATCACCGGCAGCGGTGCAGTGATCGAGCCGGGCTGAAGGCCCGAAAGCCACGCTGCAGGCGGGTCGCGAGGCCAAATCCCTGGCAAATGCACCGCAAACGCCCACGATTTCACGGCTTGGCCTGCGGCGGTGCGCGTTTCCAATAGGGAACATCCGACAACCCTGAACATGACCGACGCGGCGTCTTCCCCGGCCCACACACGACCGAGCTCGCTCGGCCGCAGTTTCGGCCGCTTCGAGTTGTTGAAGCTGCTGGGCAAGAGCGACGGCAGCATGGTCTGGCTGGTCTTGGACCCGCAGATCCAGCAGCAGCTGGTGCTGACGCTGCCTCGGGTACAGCCCATCGACGCGGCCACGCTGGAACGCTGGCTGGCCCAGGTCAAGCAGGCGGCCCGGCTCGACCATCCGAACCTGGTACCCGGCGTTGAGGTGGGTGTTCAGGAACAGTGGCCATATCTGGCGGCCGACCGGGCGCGCGGCGTCACGCTCGGCGAATGGCTGGTCGAGCACCCGAATACGTCGCCGGTGGAAGCCGTGCGCTGGGTCTGCGAGGTGCTGGAAGGCCTGGCCTTTGCACACGAGTCCGGCATGGCCCACCATGACTTGCAGCTGCACAGCCTGCAGATCAGCGAGACGGGCCGCGTGCAGGTGATGGCGCTGGCCACCGCCAGCGGCCAGGGCACGCCGGTGGCCGATCCCGCCAAGCGCGGTGTCGATCACGCGACGCTGGTCGAGGCCGACGCCTTGCGTGCCCAGCGTGAAGCCGCCGAGCGCGATGTGCTCGCCTGCGGCCTGCTGCTGCACCAGCTGCTCAGCGGCGCGCCGGTGCTCGACGAACCGGACATCTGCAAGGCCCTGCGCCGACTGCCGCCCTACGGCCGTGAGCTGGTCCGCCTGCCGTGGAACACGGTGCATCCAATTCCCGAGGCCCTGCGCGCGATCGCCAACCGCAGCACCGCCGGGCAAGCCCGCCAGCGCTATCTCAGCGCCCGCACCTTCCTGCGCGCGCTGCAGGGCTGGCTGGAGGCCGAAGCGCTGGGCGGTGACGGCCCGCTCGAACTGATGCTGGACCGGCTGCGCACCGTGGGCGCCTTGCCCGCGCTGGCCGGCATGAGTGGCCGCGTCGAGCGCCTGGCGGCGATGGACGGCCACCACACCGAGGAGATTTCACGCCACATCCTGCGTGACATGGCCTTGACCTTCGAGCTGTTGCGTGAGGTCAACTCGGCGCATGTGCAAGGCACCCAGGCGTCAGGCGCGGCGCCGGTGCTGACGATCCGACGCGCGATCGCGCTGATCGGCCTGAACGGCGTGCGCCAGGCTGCCAACAGCCTGCGGCAGTGGCCCGGCCCGCTGTCGGAAAGTGGCGCACAGGCCTTGCGCGCGCTGATGGACCGGGTGCGTCTGGCGGGCTACACCGCGCAGGCCCTGCGTCCGGCTGGCTACGACGCCGAGGTGGTGTACCTGGTGACGGTGCTGCAGAACCTGGGACGCCTGCTGGCGCAATACCATTTTCCTGACGAATACGAGCAGGTCCGCGTGCTGATGCGCAGCTTGCCGCCGCCCGCTGATGCGCCGAAGAGCACGCCGCCCACACCCGGCTGGAGCGAATCGGATGCCTCGTTCGCCGTGCTGGGCATCGACATTGAGGCGTTAGGCGCTGCCGTGGCGCGCCACTGGGGCCTGGGCGACGAGATGCTGCACATGATCCGCCGCCTGCCGACCGATCTGCCGGTGCGCACGCCGGACACCGACATCGACGTGCTGCGCATCACCGCGAGTGCGGCCAACGAGGCGGTCGATGCCGCATCGAACCCGTCTGCAGAGCCTGTGGACGCTGCCGCCGCGAACAGGGCGGTGCGAGGCGGTGCAGCGCGCCAGTCTGTCGCGGTGCGCTACGCGCGCAGCCTCAACCTGACGCCCAAGCTCGTGCAGGAGGCCCTGGTCGCCGCACGCGATGCCCTGCGCACTGGCGAGCCGATCCAGACCGCCGCGCCCCGCGAAGACATGCCGCCTGTTGCTGAAAACCCTGCCGTGGCAGCAAGCTGACGTGAATGTGATGACGTTCGATGCGGCCGCGCCGCAGCGACTGAGCCGATTCGAACTGCGCCGCGTGCTGGGCCAGGGCGCGCAGGCCAGCGTCTGGCTGGCCTTCGACCCGCACCTGGAGCGCGAGGTCGCTGTCAAGATCATGCGGCGCAA
>JAYVDE010000084.1:0-2714 GCA_043749575.1 Burkholderiaceae bacterium
GAGCATCTGCTCGGTGACGGTGAAGTCGGCGATCACGCCGTCCTTCATCGGCCGGATGGCCTCGATGTTGCCGGGCACCTTGCCCAGCATGGCCTTGGCCTCCTTGCCGACGGCCTGGATGGTTTTCTTGCCCTGGGGACCGCCTTCATGGCGGATGGAAACGACCGACGGCTCGTCGAGCACGATGCCCTTGCCACGCACGTAGATCAGCGTGTTGGCGGTACCGAGGTCGATGGCCAGGTCGGTGGAGAAATAGCGGCGCAGGGATCCGAACATGGAGGGGTCAAGCGGTCAGGTCGATCATCGCAAGCCGTGCCGTGTCCCAGGGGACTGGCGGCCGGACAGCGGCGGTGGGGTGGTCTAGGGCGGGCTCGGCCGGCGGGCCGAATGTTGGGCCGAATGTTGGGCGGGGTGTCGGAAACCACCGCCGGCGGGCCGGTCGGCAAGCATGTCGGGGCCAGACTCGAAACGCGGCGGTCGGTGGCTGCGCGGGCAGCACCGGCGGCGTGTTCAAAGGCTTGTGGATAACCGCTGATAATACCGCATCACCCCGGTGTTTCTGGCACCAGAAACCCGTTGCAGGACACCTCCGCCATGGCCTTGACCCCGCAGGACGCCAGTCGCATCGCACACTTGGCGCGCCTTGAACTTTCCGCCACCGAAGCGCCCGAGATGCTCAAGCAGCTCAACGATTTCTTCACCATCGTCGAACAGATGAGCGCAGTCGACACCAGTGGCGTCGAGCCGCTGTACACGCCGCTGTCGGCGATCCAGGCGGTGCACTTGCGCCTGCGCGACGACGTGGTGACCGAAGCTAACGAACGCGAAGCCAACCAGCGCAACGCGCCGGCGGTGGAAGACGGCCTGTTCCTGGTGCCCAAGGTGATCGAATGACCGCATTGCACGATCTGGGCGTGGCCGGTCTGCGCCGCGCGCTGGTCGACAAGTCGGTGTCCAGCGTCGAAGTCACCAGCCACCTGCTGGAGCGCATCGCTGCGCAGCGCGCCCTGGGCGCCTTCCTGCAGGTGGACAGCGAAGGTGCACTGGCCGCCGCCCGCGCCGCCGATGTGCGGCTGGCGGCTGGCGACGCAGCGCCGCTGCTGGGCGTGCCGATCGCCCACAAGGACATCCTCGTCACCAGCGCGCTGCCGACCACCGCCGGCTCGAAGATGCTGGCCGGCTACCGCAGCCCGTTCGACGCCACCGTGGTGGCGCGGCTGGGCTCGGGTGTGCCGGGCCAGGGCCCGGGGGCCGGCGCGATCACGCTGGGCAAGCTGAACTGCGACGAGTTCGCGATGGGCTCGGCCAACGAAAACTCGGCCTACGGGCCGGTGCACAACCCCTGGGACCGGTCGCGCGTGCCCGGCGGTTCGTCGGGCGGCTCGGCCGCCGCAGTGGCCGCGCGCCTGTTGCCGGCAGCCACCGGCACCGACACCGGCGGCTCGATCCGCCAGCCGGCCAGCTTCTGCGGCATCACCGGTATCAAGCCGACTTACGGCGTCTGCAGCCGCTTTGGGCTGATCGCCTTCGCCTCCAGCCTGGACCAGGCCGGCCCGATGGCGCGCAGCGCCGAGGACTGCGCGCTGCTGCTGTCGGCGATGAGCGGCTTTGATGCGCGCGACGCCACCAGCGCCCAGCGCCCGCCGCAGGATTTCCACGCCCAGATGCTGCAAGCCCGCGACGGCGCCAGCGCCGCCAAGCCCCTGCAAGGCCTGCGCATCGGCCTGCCGAAAGAATTTTTCCCCGCCGGCCTGGCGGCCGATGTCAACGCCGCCGTGCGCCAGGCGCTGGCTGAGCTGGAAAAGCTCGGCGCCACGCTGGTCGACGTCAGCCTGCCGCGCACCGAGCTGTCGATCCCGGTCTACTACATCATCGCGCCGGCCGAGGCCAGCTCGAACCTGTCGCGCTTTGACGGCGTCAAGTTCGGCCACCGCGCCGCCCAGTACGGCGACCTGATGGCGATGTACAAAAAAAGCCGCGCCGAGGGTTTCGGCGCCGAGGTCAAGCGCCGCATCATGATCGGCACCTACGTGCTGAGCCACGGCTACTACGACGCCTACTACCTGCAGGCGCAAAAGCTGCGCCGCATGATTGCCGACGACTTCCAAGCCTGCTTCACGCAGTGCGACCTGATCGCCGGCCCGGTGGCGCCCAGCGTGGCCTGGAAGATCGGCGCGCAGGGCAACGACCCGCTGCAGGCCTACCTGGCCGACATCTTCACGCTGCCCGCCAGCCTGGCCGGCTTGCCCGGTATGAGCGTGCCCGCTGGCAGCGGCGGGTCCGGCGCCAGCGCGGGCCTGCCGGTGGGCCTGCAGTTGATTGGCAACTACTTCGACGAAGGCTGCTTGCTGCATGCAGCGCATGCCTTGCAACAGGCCACCGACTGGCACCAACAAGCGCCGGAGGGCTGCTGACATGACCGGCCCCTTGATCCGCGGTTACGAGGTCGTCATCGGCCTGGAAACCCACACCCAGCTGTCGACCGCCAGCAAGATCTTCTCGGGTGCCAGCACCGCCTTCGGCGCGGCGCCCAACACCCAGGCCTGCGCGGTGGACCTGGCCCTGCCCGGCACCCTGCCGGTGATGAACCGCGCGGCGGTGGACCGCGCCATCCGCCTGGGCCTGGCGGTGGGTGCCAAGGTGGCGCCGCTGTCGATCTTTGCGCGCAAGAACTACTTCTACCCCGACCTGCCCAAGGGCTACCAGATCAGCCA
>JAYVDE010000085.1:0-7540 GCA_043749575.1 Burkholderiaceae bacterium
GGTCATCCCTGTTTTGGGCGGTCTGCAGCGTTGCAAATCCTCGCCATAGCTGGGCTATGGCTGTGGTTTGCGCCTTGCAGCCCATCCCAAACCAGGGCGTCCACACTCGCGAGGACTTGTTCAGCATGGCCCTAAGGCTCGAGCTTGAGATCGCGCCATATGCACGGTATCGAAGCTCAGCGCTGCGCGTTGTCGATCACGGCCGGCGGTGACGGGGCGCACGCTGGACAGTTCAGCAGTCGGTTCAAGGCCGTGCGCCACTGCGGCAGACGTCGCTCGGTGACAAAGCTGATCAACCAGCAGGCGACAAGGATCAAAGGCGCGACCGCTGCCGCAGCCAGAGCACCGTGCCAGGTAGCGGGCAGCAGCGCGCCAACTAGCTCGAGGATGGGCCGATGGAACAGGTAGAGCGTGAACGAAAAAGCAGCCAACTGCGCCAGCACCACCCGACGGCGCTCGAATGCGCCGCAGAAGTCGGCGTGCAGCGACGAGAACGCATGCAGATGGGCCACCACGGCCAAGCCGATCAGGTAGTCGGTTATGAATCGCTGGCTCACAGCGAGGCGCCAGAAGCCCGGTACCCGTTCAAAAAAATAATGCGCAACGATGCGATCAAGCTGCGTCAGGTTGATGGCGGCGATCAACAGCGGACCGCCGATGAAGATCAGCCAGGCCGTTGACTGCCCAAGCGGCAGCAGCCGCTTGCGCCGTGCGGCAAGCCAGGCGCCAACGCACCACAGCGGAAACAGCGCCACGATCGCCGGGCCGCTGATAGCGCCGACCAGCGCCAGCAAAGGCCAACGTAGGCGTGAACCCGCAAAAAAGTACACGCCGAAGGCGATGTAATACCAAACCTCATAGCAGAGCGACCAATACGGCCCGTTGAGCGGCACATCGGTCGTCATGCTCCATGACTGGTTCAAGAACAACAGACTGGCAACGATGTCAGCCAGGCTGAATTCGCGCCAACTGGCGATGCTGGTCTTGAGGCTTGGAGCCAGCAGACTGATGGCCAGCGCAAGACCGACACTGAACACCACTGCCGGTAGCGCCACCGAGTAGATGCGTGACGCCCTGGCAACAACATAGGCCCGAAAATCGTCCCGCCGCCCGGCTGTGCTGGTGTAGACAATGAAGCCCGACATCACAAAGAACACCACGACGGCTTCGTGAGAGAACCTGGCCAAGGGCATCCAGGCCATGTCAAAGCCGTTCTGCTTCATGTGGCCGAGCAACACCGCCAAAGCGGCGACGAATCGAAGGAAATCCAGGTAGGCCGACTGAGCCGGGCTGATTTTCATGGGTCGAAAGGGAGCTGGGAGAAAGGCGGGCCGGCATGTTGCATTACGCGCCAGCGCAGTCGGTAGGCATAAACAAACGTGCGCCCGATGCTGTGGCTGGCGCTGATCATAGAACCACTGCACACCGCTGCAGGTACTGGCAGCCTGCAATGCTTTTGGCCCGTGCAAGACTCCCGAAGTGGCGTCGCAGTTTGGCCACTAGCGCGCGCCGGTCCGATGCCCGGGCGCGATACTTTGCCCATGCCCAATCAGCCCGACCCTGCCGTCCAGTTCCGCTGCTTGCGGCGTGCAAGGCAAGCACTGACTGCACAGACGGTGCCTTCGAGCGTCCCGGCGCGGTGGGCCTCACCACGCCGCGTCAGGCCTTGAACTTGTGCCCGATGGCTGTCACTGACCGCTTGGCGCCAAGCAGCTGGCCAATGCGTCCGTCCGTCGACGGCTCGGCAGTCAAGGTCGAGGTCTATCGGCATCCATCGACATGGCCGACCGATGTGGAAGCGCTGTTTGCGCGCGCCGAGCGCGAGCGCATCGGCATGGGGCCCGCCTGGTACCGCAACCTCATCGACAACGCGCCTCAAGCCGATAGCACCGTCCATTTCTATGTGCTGCGGCGCCATCAGATTCCGGTGGCGGCCTTGCCCGTACTGCTCCAGCAGCGGCCGAGACGCACGCTTTCGGCATTGAGTAACTTTTACACCTCGCTGTTTGCCCCGGTCATGGCACCTGCCGAGGGCGCACCGGCCTTGTCGCTGCTGCTGCAAGCGGTGCTGGCTGAACACGGCTCGCTGCAGCGCCTGGAGTTCGGTCCGATGGATCCGCAGGGCCAGGCGTTCGCCAGCTTGCGCACAGCGCTCAAGGCCAACGGCTTGGTGACCTTCGATTATTTCTGCCACGGCAACTGGTATCTTCCCGTTCGCAGTGACTGGCCCAGCTATTGGCAGCAACGCGAGGGCAGTCTGCGCAGCACGGTGCGTCGTATGGAAAAAAAGCTCAAGGCGGCAAACGCCTGCATCGAGATCCTGCACAAGCCGCAGGATGTCGAGCGCGGCATTGCCGCTTTCAACCAGGCCTATGCCCGCAGCTGGAAGCGCCCCGAGCCATATCCGAATTTCATGCCGGGGCTGATCCGGCTTTGCGCCGAGCGCGGCTGGCTGCGGCTGGGTCTGGTATCGATCGGAGACCAGGCCATCGCCGCCCAGTTGTGGATCGTCGCCCATGGCCGAGCCGAAGTCTACAAACTGGCCTACGACGAAGCATTCAAGGGATTTGCGCCAGGCACCGTGTTGACCGCCCGACTGCTGCAACATGTGTTCGATGTCGATCGCGTCGCCGAGGTCGATTACCTGATTGGCGACGACGGCTACAAAGCGCAGTGGATGAGCGAGCGCCGCGAACGCTGGGGCCTGCTGGCCTATAACCCCCGGACGGTGGCGGGTCTGTTTGGCTGTCTGCGCGAGAGCGCCGGGCGGGGCTTCAAGGTCGCGCGGGCGCGTCTGCGCGGCCTGCGCGGCCTGCGCACCGGCACCCGGGTTTGAGTTCGCGCCGCTTGCCCGATTGGCACCGCGCCGCTTGGGTGATGAAAATTCGAGAATTCAGCGCGCGCCATGAATCTTGCCCCTATTTCGCCACTTTTAGCGCCTTGCAGGCCACGCAGTCGCCGCCGTCGGACAGGTCAAAATCGCCATGTCCGCCAACGATCAGTCGGTAGCCCGCCGTCTCACTGATCGGCCGCCGCCGCTGACACAAGCTGCGTTGCAGCCAAGCTTTGCAGGCCGCCGCTGCGGCGGGCGGGCGCCCAAATCCACTCCGACAGTCAACGCCCCGGCCCCATGAACCATTTGCCCATGACCGCAACACCCCCGATGTTGCTACTCGGCCGTCCAGAGTTTGAAGACAGCGCTATCGCGCAGATTCAGCGCAGCCAGGGCGATCTCGCGGCCTGGCATGCCCTGTTGGCGACGGGCCCCGCCGCCCAAGCCCTGTGCCGGGTGGGCGGCAGCTTTGCGCTGGCCTTGACCCTGGCCGATGGCCGCCAAGTGCTGGCAGTCGATCGCTTTGCGATTCAGACGCTGTGCTACAGCGTGGTCGACGGACAACTGCGTTGCGCCGAGCGGGCCGACGCTTTGGCCGATGCTGGCTCGGCAATTGACCCGCAGGCGATCTTCGACTACCTGTATTTCCATGCCATTCCATCGCCGCGCACCATCTTTAAGGGCGTGTTGCGGCTGCCGGCGGGTCACCTGGCAACGGTCGCAGGCGCTGAGGTCAAAGTGCTGCCGTATTGGACGCCGCGCTTTGAGCCCGAGGCCTCGCCGTCGTTTCCAGCCCTGCGCGATCAATTCATGGGCTTGGCGCGGCAGGCCGTCAAGCGCGAACTCGACGGTTCGCGGCCGGCTTGTTTCTTGAGCGGAGGCACCGACAGCTCGACGGTGGCCGGCCTGATCGGCGATGTCACCGGGCAGCCCGCGGCCACATTTTCGATCGGCTTCGAAGCGGAAGGCTATGACGAGATGGCGTTCGCCCGCATTGCAGCCAAGCGCTTCAAGACCGAGCACCACGAGTACTACGTCACCCCCGACGACCTGGTGCGCCACATTCCCGGCCTGGCCGCGCACCATGACCAGCCCTTCGGCAATTCCTCTGCCCTGCCGGCTTATTGCTGCGCTCTCAAGGCCAGGGATGCCGGCGTCAGCCGCTTGCTGGCCGGCGATGGGGGCGATGAGTTGTTCGGTGGCAATTCTCGCTACGCCAAGCAACGCATCTTTGGCTGGTATGGCCTCATGCCCGCGGCGTTGCGCAAGGGCCTGATGGAGCCGTTCTTCGGCCTGGCCCCTGTCGCCCGCACGCCGCTGCTCAAGAAAGGCAGCAGTTATATCGAGCAGGCGCGTGTGCCGATGCCCGACCGCTTGCAGATGTACAACCTGCTGCTGCATCTGGGCCTGCCCGACGTGCTGTGCCCCGGCTTCCTGGCCCAGGTCGATGTGCAAGACCCGGCCCGCCAGCAACGCCAGGTCTACGCCACTGCCACAGCGACGAACGAGATCGACCGCATGCTGGCCTTCGACTGGCGCTACACGCTGGCCGAGAGCGACCTGCCCAAAGTTCGCAGCAGCATCGCGCTGGCCGGCATCTCGGTCGGCTTCCCGTTGCTGGACAAGGACTTGCTCGCCCTGTCGATGCGGCTGCCGCCCGACTACAAGCTGCGCGGGCTGAAGCTGCGCTGGTTTTTCAAGGAGGCGCTGCGCGGCTACCTGCCGGATGAGATTCTCAGCAAGAAGAAACAGGGCTTCGGCCTGCCGTTCGGTGTCTGGGCTATGCGTCATGCTGGCTTGCACCAGTTGGCGGCCGATTCACTGCGCTCGCTGGCCACGCGTGGCATTGTGCGGCCGGCCTTCATTGAAGCCCTGCTCAACACCCATCTGCCGGCCCACCCGGGCTATTTCGGTGAAATGGTCTGGATCCTGATGATGCTGGAGCAGTGGCTGCGCTCGCATGCTGCCGACTTCAAGCTGAGCGCGTGAGCCGCCGGTGACGATACCCGCGCCCACGCCGCGGCGTGGCCCGGTGCTCGACTGGGCGAGCTTCGCCGGGCCGAACTTGAAACTCAACTAACCGCAAACTCGGACATGCCGCATCGGCCTGAACACATAGCTGCCCTGCCTAACCGCCCCACGCTCGGTTGGAGTAGCTTTATGCCTGGCGACAAAGTTGCGAGACCGAGCGTTGGCGATCTTCCCTGTCGCGCCTACACCACCAGCGGTCGAGCGGCTATTTGGGCCGCACTTGAGCAGTTGGCATTGCCGCCGGGCAGTTTTGTCTTGGTTCCCACATACCACTGCCCGACGATGGTAGCGCCAGTTATTCTGGCCGGTCTTACGCCAGTTTTCTTTGCCATCGGTAGTGATGGCTTGCCGCTACTTGAGAGCATTGACCTCAATACAGCAAACAAGGCACAAGTCATGCTCGTTGCCCATTACTTCGGCTTTCCCAAGAGCTTGAAGTCGGTGCAGCAATGGTGCCAGGATCGTAGTATTTCGTTGATCGAAGACTGCGCGCACAGCTACTTCGGATATGCGGGAGAGCGACCAGTGGGGCGCTGGGGCGACTATGCCACGGCAAGTCTCACGAAATTCTTTCCTATCTCAGAAGCTGGATTACTGGCGTCGGGCCGCCACGACCTGAAGCCCTTGCACTTGCAGTCTCCAAGCCTGCGCGTTCAGGCAAAGGGTGTACTGGACGTGCTGGAAACGTCCTACCAGTACAGGCGACTTGGTGGGCTTTCTCATCTTTTGACCCCAATCTTCATGCTGAAACATCGGCGGCAGCGCGCCCCACTGCCGCCGAATGCAGGCGCCGCTCCCTTCGACAACGCAATGAGCGCGAGCGACATGGAGCGCATACGGCATTGGCCCAGCGCTGCTGCCATGGCGATTCATCGGGCCCTGCCGTACAGTCGGATTGTTAAACGTCGGCGAGATAACTTTTCCGTTTTGGCGTTGAGTTTGGCGAACGCGGACGGAGCGCGTCTGTTAGAGAATATACTGCCTGATGGAGCCGCCCCTTACGTGGCCCCTCTTTGGGTAGACGGGCCTGCACGCGCTGACGCCGTTTACCAAGCGATGCGGTCAGCGCGACTGCCCGTGTTTCGCTGGGACCGAATTTGGCCAGGAACACCCGCTGCAAACTACGACGCTGGGCCACTGTGGAGCCGCCAAGTGCTGCAAATACTATGCCATCAAGATTTGAGTGCCGACGATATGGATCACATTGCGTACACAACGCTCCAACTCCTTTGAAATGATAGACTCAATAATTATTCCAGCCCAAGATGAATAAACCAACCTGGCGCGTAATTCCCTGCCAACTTCTGCTTACCGACCTGACATTGCAGGCCGACTGGGATCGACTAAGCGCTCAGCGGTTGGATCTGCCTTTTATGTGCGCAGACGCCGTCAGCACGGCGCTCAGTGTCTTTGGCAGCGGTCGGGAGAAGCTATTCATTGGCTCAGTGGCCGACGGCATTGTCGCGATGTTCATCCTGGTACCCGATGGAAATTTTCGCTGGCACACATTTCAAGTACCTCAGTTGCCACTCGGTGCTTGGGTGGCGGCGCGCGATTTGGAATTGCAGAATCTGTGTCGCAGCCTGATAGAAAATCAACTCGGAATGTGTCTAGTGTTATCGATCACCCAGATCGACCCGCTGTACGCGCCGCGCCTTTCAGATCAAACGAACAACTGGCACTTTGACTACATCAACACCGCCTGGGTTGAAATCGACGGCGACTTCGACGACTACTGGGCGACCCGTGGCAAGAACCTCCGTCAGAATATGCGCAAACAGCGCAACAAGCTAGCCGCCGAAGGCACCATCCCGACGATGCGGGTACTGCGAAAACCTGAAGACATGATGCTCGCCATTGAAAGGTACGGCGCCCTCGAAAGCGATGGCTGGAAGGCCGGGCGAGGAACAGCGATTCATCCGGACAACGATCAAGGCCGTTTCTACGTCCAACTTCTAGAAACTGCAGCGCGGCGCGGCCAAGCTGTTGTATTTGAATACCTGTTTGGCACTCACACCGCAGCTATCAATTTGTGCCTTGAAAGAAATGGTGTGCTGGCAGTTTTGAAGACCACCTATGACGAGCGGCTTCCGAAAACTCTGTCGCCCGCGTTCCTGCTACGCGAGGACGAACTACGACATATCTTTGCAACCCGCGAAATTCGTCGAATTGAATACTATGGTCGCCTGATGGAGTGGCATACCAAGTTGACCGAGAATTCGCGCACCTTGTATCACCTCACAGTCTATCGTTGGCCAATCGTGAAGAAACTGGCACAGCGACGCCGCAACGCTGCAGCCGCAGCAACGCTCGATGCCGCAGGCCCGATCACGTAACCGAGGTCGACTACGGGGTCGGCGACGACCCCTACAAAAGCCTGTGGATGACCCAGCGCCGCGAGCGCTGGGGTCTGATTGCCTACGACCGGCGCACGCTTGCCGGCTGCATAAGCCTGCTGCGCGAGGCCGTGGGGCGCCGCGTCAAGCGCTGCGTGCAGCGCTTCAAGACGCTGCTCGTACCCCGCTGGGAAGGCCAGGGCTGAGCCCCCGCCGCATCCGCCGCGCAGCCCACGTGGCTAAGGCAACGCTGAACAAGTCCCTCGCGGCGCGGTCAGCCCTGTTTTGGGCGGTCTGCGGCGTTGCAAATCCTCGCCATAGCGGGGCTATGGCTGTGGTT
>JAYVDE010000086.1:0-2708 GCA_043749575.1 Burkholderiaceae bacterium
GATCGGCCAGCTGGGCGCCATGTACAACGGCGACCGGGCCCGCAAGACCACGCTGGTGGAATACGGCTTTCGCCTGCCGTCGGCCCTGGACAACCGGCCGCTGAAGTTCGAGGAGTTTGAAACGCGGATGCGTCAGGTGGTGTTTGTCTCCGCCACCCCGGCGAATTACGAGAAGGAACACGCTGGCCAGGTGGTGGAGCAGCTGGTGCGGCCCACCGGGCTGGTGGACCCTGAGGTGGAGGTGCGGCCCGCGGCGCACCAGGTGGACGATGTGCTGCAGGAAATCCGCATTCGCGTCGAGAAGCACGAACGCGTGCTGATCACCACGCTGACCAAGCGCATGGCCGAGCAGCTCACCGATTACCTGAGCGAAAACGGCGTCAAGGTGCGTTACCTGCACTCGGACATCGACACGGTGGAGCGGGTGGAGATCTTGCGCGACCTGCGGCTGGGCCTGTTCGACGTGCTGGTGGGCATCAACCTGCTGCGCGAGGGGCTGGACATCCCCGAGGTCTCGCTGGTGGCGATTCTCGACGCCGACAAGGAGGGCTTCCTGCGCTCCGAGCGCAGTCTGATTCAGACCATCGGCCGGGCGGCGCGCAACATCAACGGCCGCGCCATCCTCTATGCCGACCGGATGACCGAGTCGATGAACCGGGCCATTGGCGAGACCGAGCGCCGGCGCGAGAAGCAAGTTGCCCACAACCTGGTGATGGGCATCACGCCGCGCAGCGTGAAGAAGGAAGTCAAGGAACTGATCGACGGCGTGATCAACGCGCAGGACGACAAGAGCAAGCTGCGTGGCCTGGTTGAAGTGGCCGAGTACGAGGCGATGAGCGAGAAGGATTTGTCCAAGCGCATCAAGGGGCTGGAAAAGCAGATGCTGGACCACGCCAAGAACCTGGAGTTCGAAAAAGCCGCCCGGGTGCGCGACCAGCTGGCGCTGCTGCGCGAGCAAGCCTTTGGCGGCGCCGGGCACGACAGCAATGTCGTGCCGCTGATCGCGGCACCGGTCACGGCACCGGTCGCGGTACCGATCGCGGTACCCGCCGGGCGCTGAGCGCGCAGCGACGTGGGGGCTGGCGGTTCAACCGCCACCGGGCCGCCCAAGGCGGTTGAGCGCCCCCTCGGGGGGCAGGAGCGCAGCGACGTGGGGGCTGGCGGTTCAACCGCGGAAGATCCGCACCGCCTGCATCACCAGCTCGGCCTGGCCGTGCATCGACTGCGCGGCGGCCGCCAGCTCATCGACCATCGCGGCGTTCTGCTGGGTCAGGCCGTCCAGCTAAGCCACCGCGGCGTTGACCTGGGCCACGCCCTTCGATTGCTCGCCCGCCGCGGTGCTGATCTCGGTGATCAGCACACGCACCCGCTGCACTGCGGCCTGGGTCTGGCGGGTGGTCTCACCGGTGGTCTGGGCCAGCGCGGTGCCAGCGTCGACCTTGCTGGATGCGTTTTCGATCAGCAGCTTGATCTCGCGCGCCGCCGCGCTGGTGCGCTGGGCCAGCGACCGCACCTCGGCGGCCACCACCGCGAAGCCGCGGCCGGCGTCACCGGCACGGGCCGCCTCGACCGCCGCGACCGCCGCGACCGCCGCGTTCAGCGCCAGGATGTTGGTCTGGAACGAGATGCCCTCGATCATGCCGATGATCTCGCCGATGCGCAGCGACGCGGTGCGGATCTCGGCCATGCGGTCGGCCACCAGGCTGGCGGCCTCGCCGCTGCGCTGGGCCACTGCCGCGGCCTCGCCGGCCAGGGTGGCGGCCTGGTGCGCGGTGTCAGCGGTATGGCGCAGCGTGCCGGTGATCTGTTTGATCGAGGCCGCGGTTTGCTGCAGGCTGCTGGCCTGCGATTCGGTGCGCGAGCCCAGGTCATGGTTGGCGTTGGCGGTCTCGCGCGAGGCCAGCGTGATGCCCTTTACCTCGCGCTGCACGTCGCCCACCGCGGCCTGTGGATTGACGTTGAGTTGGGTCAAGCCCCGGGCCAGCTGGCCGGCCTCGTCCAGGCGGTCGGCTTGCAGGGTCTGCTTGAGGTCACCGGCCGACATGCGCCGCACCACCGCCACCGCGTTGCGAATCGGCGCCAGCGCCAGCCGGCGCAGCCACACCGCCACGCCGCTGCCGATTCGCAGGCTGGCCGGCAGGGCCGCCCACCAGCCCAGGCTGGCCAGTGGCAGCGACACCGCGGCGCTGGCGACGCTGCCGGCCAGTGCGGTCAACAGCAGTTGGCCATCCAGGCCCGGCCGCAGCGCGCGGGCCAGCTGGCCACGCAGGCCGGCCACCCGCAGTTCACCCTGCTGCAGCGTGTGCACCAGGGCGCCCGCGGCGGCTTCGGCGCGCATCGTGGCGTACAGCGCCTCGGCCTGCGCCACTTCGTCGCGGTTGGGCACGGTGCGCACCGACATGAAGCCTGTCACCCGGCCCGCTTCCAGCACCGGCGTCACGTTGGCGCGCACCCAGTAGTGATCGCCGTCCTGGCGGCGGTTTTTCACCAGCGCGGTCCAGGGCGCGCCCGCTTTCAGCGTGGTCTACAGGTCGCGCAAAGCCTCGCCCGGCATGTCGGGATGGCGCACCAGGTTGTGTGTCTGGCCGATCAACGCCTCAGCCGCGTAGCCGCTAAGGCCATGCTGAACAAGTCCTCGCGAGTGTGGGCGCCCTGGTTTGGGATGGGCTGCAAGGCGCAAACCACAGCCATAGCCCAGCTATGGCGAG
>JAYVDE010000087.1:0-2702 GCA_043749575.1 Burkholderiaceae bacterium
ACTGCTCACGCTGCCAGTCGCGCTGCTGGAAGGCCACGTTGTTGGCGTGCAGGTCGATCACGTCGGCCAGCCGTGCGGTAAAAAACAGGCCATGGCCGCTGTGCCGGTCGGGGCAGGTGCTGAGCTTGCCCTTGGCCAGTTCCAGCATGGCTTGCGCCGGGTCGGCGATTTGGTAGGTCTCGCCGATCGCATCGAAGATGCCCCGGCCGTCGTCGCTGACCAGCAGCTGCAGCTGCAGCGGCGTCTGGCGCATCGACACTGTCACGCTGGCGCCGCCGCTGTGCTCGATGGCGTTGTTCAGCAGCTCGGTGAAGGCGTGCTGGGCCATGCGGGCCACCGCGTCGGGCAGGGCCAGGCAGGGCAGGAAATCCTGCGACCAGGGCAGGTCCTCGTGCAAGCCGGCGATGGGATAGCGCCGCACCACCTGCCGCAGCAGGCCCGGGGTGAAATGCACGCGGCGCGGCGAGAGCTCGGCCTGCAGCCATTGCGCGGCGACCAGGTCGCGCAGCAGCGAACGTGCGACCGCCGAGCCGACACCCAGCCGCTGGCTGAGCGCATGGCGCAGCGAGTCGGGGTGGCGCAATGCGAGTTCGGTGATCCAGGGGGTGAGTTCGCTCAACAGGGGGCGGGACATCGACGGCTCCTTCATCAGGCGGCAGACCGGCCGCCGCGCCAGTGTGCGGGGCCGCCGCAGCGTTGGTTGCCGGAAAAGCGGGCCGAATCAAGGCCAGATCGGATGCGACATCCATCGCATTGCCAGGCCGCCGGCCCGCGCGACCGGCTGCGCCGGACCCGCCCGCCGCGCGGGCCGGCCGATACAATCAGCTGCAGTTACAAGGCGGTTTCAGCGCCCGTCCCGTCGACCGCTGACCGGCGGCACTGCGGCCCGGCCGCGGCGGCCTTGGCCGGTTTTCAACCCACCCAACCAGGATCGACCATGCCACTCGTCTCGATGCGCCAGTTGCTCGACCATGCCGCCGAAAACGGCTATGGCATCCCGGCCTTCAACGTCAACAACCTCGAACAGGTGCAGGCCGTGATGACCGCCGCCGCCGAGGTCGACGCCCCGGTGATCCTGCAAGCCAGCGCCGGCGCCCGCAAGTACGCCGGCGAGCACTTCATCCGCCACCTGATCCAGGCCGCCACCGAGAGCTGGCCCAACATCCCGCTGGTGATGCACCAGGACCACGGCCAAAGCCCGGCCATCTGCCAGGGCGCGATCGACCTGGGATTCGGCTCGGTGATGATGGACGGCTCGCTGCGCGAGGACGGCAAGACCCCGGCCTCGTTCGACTACAACATCGAAGTCACCCGCAAGGTGGTCGAGATGGCGCACAAGGTCGGCGTCACGGTCGAAGGTGAGCTGGGCTGCCTGGGCTCACTGGAAACCGGCGAGGCCGGCGAAGAAGACGGCATCGGCGCGGCGGGCAAGCTGACCCATGCCGAGATGCTGACCGACCCCGAAGAAGCGGCGCAGTTCGTCAAGGCCACCCAGCTCGATGCACTGGCGATCGCCATCGGCACCAGCCACGGCGCCTACAAGTTCACCCGCAAGCCCACCGGCGACATCCTGGCGATCAGCCGGGTCAAAGAGATCCACCAACGCATTCCCAACACCCACCTGGTGATGCACGGCTCGTCGTCGGTGCCGCACGAGTTGCTCGAGCAGATTCGGCGCTAAGGCGGCCAGATGAAGGAGACCTACGGCGTGCCGGTCGAGGAGATCCAGGAAGCCATCAAGTTCGGTGTGCGCAAGATCAACATCGACACCGACATCCGGCTGGCGATGACCGGTGCGGTGCGCAAGTTTCTGGCTGAGAACCCCGAGAAGTTCGACGCTCGCGAGTGGCTGAAGCCCGCGCGCGAAGCCGCCAAGGCGATCTGCCAGCAGCGCTATGTCGAGTTCGGTTGTTCGGGTCAGGGCAGCAAGATCAAGCCGATGTCGCTGATCACCGTGGCTCAGCGCTACCGCAGCGGCGAGCTGGCACAGCACGTCAACTGAGGTCGCCGCCGGTCGCGCCAGCGGCCAGTAAACACCGAGCAGCAAGGGGCCCGAGTGGCCTCTTTTTCATGCCGGTCGGCACGACGACCCCAGACCTGTTGACAGGCAGGTCGACCACGGCAGGGGTCGGGTTGGCGGTGTCTGCCGTCTGCCCGGCTGGCGCCGGCGATGATCCCGTGCTGGGGGCGGCTGGCAGCCCAGCTCGACGGTGCGGGCCTTGTGGTGAACAGCCCGCGGCGGGTGACCAGCGCCGTCAATGGCGGCGGGTAGCGGCCGCAAGTCCGCCTGCTTGAGGGCAGGATCGGCGCGCGATTGCCCGCATCTGAACACCCGAAAGGCACAATGGCGCGACCCTTTTTCAGCCCGCACGGACCCCTGACATGAGCATCCCCGCACTCCTCGAGACAAGCCTTCACTCGCTGCCGCTGCTGGCCCGTGGCAAGGTGCGTGACAACTACGCGGTGGGTGACGACCGCATCTTGATGGTGGCCAGCGACCGCATCTCGGCCTTCGACGTGGTGATGGGCCAGCCCATACCGGGCAAGGGCGCGCTGCTGACGCAGATGGCCTTGTTCTGGTTCAAGAAGCTGGAACACATCGTGCCCAACCACCTGACCGGCGATGCGCCCGAAAGCGTGGTGGCGCCCGACGAGGTGGCCCAGGTCACCGGCCGGTCGATGTTGGTGAAGCGGCTGAAGCC
>JAYVDE010000088.1:0-2701 GCA_043749575.1 Burkholderiaceae bacterium
TCGGGTTTGCCGTAGCGGATGTTCTCAAGCGCCGAGGTCGAGAAGATCGTGCTGTCCTGCGGCACGATACCCACGCGGGCGCGCAGTGCGGCGAGCGAGGTTTCGCGCACGGCTACGCCGTCCACCGCCACGCTGCCGTTGTCGGCGTCGTAGAAGCGCAGCAACAGCTGGAATACGGTGCTCTTGCCAGCGCCGCTGGGCCCGACGATGGCCACGGTCTCGCCCGGTGTCACGCTCAGGCTGAAGTCGCGCAGCGAGGCCAAGGTGGGCCGCGACGGGTAGTGAAACGTGACATGCGCCAGGCTCAGCGCCGAGCCGGCGGCGGTGGCCGGCAGCAAACGCGGTGCGGCCGGGTCTTCGACCGGTGACTTTGCTGCCAACAACTCCATCAGCCGCTCGGTCGCGCCGGCGGCGCGCAGCAGCTCGCCGTAGACCTCGGACAACACTGCAACGCTGCTGACGAAGATGATCACGAACACGACGGTCTGGCCCAGGTGGCCCGCGCTGATGCGCCCGGCCGCCACCGCCTGGGTGCCCTGGTACAAGCCCCAGAGCAGTGCGCCAAAGGTGGCGGTGATGATGAAGCCGACCAGCACCGAGCGCACCCGGGTGCGCTTGATCGCAACATCGAATGCGGCTTCGGTAGCAGCATCGAAGCGCCGCGCCTCGCGCTGCTCCTGGCCGTAGCTTTGCACCACCGGCACGGCGTTGAGCACCTCGGCGGCAATGGCCGACGAGTCGGCCACCCGGTCCTGGCTGGCGCGGCTGAGCTTGCGCACCCGGCGGCCAAAGTACAGGCTGGGCAGCACCACCAGCACCAGGATGCCGAGCACCTGGGTCATCACGTAAGGGTTGGTGATGACCAGCATCAACATCGCGCCCGTGCCCATCACCGCATTGCGCAAGCCCATGCTGAGTGACGAGCCGACGACGGTCTGCACCAGGGTGGTGTCGGTGGTCAAGCGGCTCAACACCTCGCCCGATGCCGTGGTCTCGAAGAACTCGGGGCTTTGCCGCACAACGTGGGCATAGACCGCGTTGCGCAAGTCGGCGGTGACCCGCTCGCCCAACCAGGTGACGGTGTAGAACCGCAGGGCCGAGAACAAACCCAGCGCCGCGCCCACCCCAAACAGCGCCAGAAAGTGGCCCCGCAGCGCCATCAGCCGCTCAGTCGGGTCGGCCGCGACCACCCCCTGGTCGATCAAGGACTTCAGCGCGATCGGGAACAGCAAAGTGCTGACAGCGGCCAGCGTCAGAAACAACAAAGCCAGCGCAATGCCCAGCCGGTAAGGCCGCAAAAACGGCCCCAAACCCGACAGCGAGCGGGGTGAGGCGGAAGCGGGGCGGTCAGTGGGTTTGGCCATGCGCTCAGTGTAGAGCTTGCTCCGGGATGACCCTTGAGTTTACTGGCTTATACAAATATTGCCCGCGCAATGATTGCATAGACAAGTATATTTCAGCCATGTCAACTGACCTTCCCGATGCGCTCCCGCCGCCTGATGCACCCGCCGAGCCGCAGCCGCAGCCCCGCGTCAGCTTCTACAGCGCCGACAACCTGCGCCCGGAGACCAGCGTCGGCCTGTTGATCAAGCGCGTGATGCAGTCGGTGTTGTTGCAGATTGACCGGCGTTTGGTCGAGCACGATCTGACCCACGCCCAGTGGTTGCCGCTGTACCGCCTGGCGCAGGGCGGGTGCGCCACGATGGCCGCGCTGGCACGAGACCAGTCGCTGGACCCGGGCGCGATGACCCGTGCGCTCGACCGACTGGAGGCCAAGGGCCTGCTGCGCCGCGAGCGCTCGTTGCAAGACCGGCGGGTGGTCAAGCTGGAACTCACCGACGCCGGCCGTGCTGCCTCGGTCCCTGTGCCGGCCGTGCTGGCCGAGGTGTTGAACGCCCACCTGGCCGGTTTTGACGAGACCGAATGGCGGCTGTTGATCGACTTGTTGCAGCGCATGGTGGCCAATGGCGACGCGCTGCGTGACCTTGCCAAGGACGGCGAATGAACCCGACCCCCGGGGCCGTCCTGGTCCGTTTGGCCGTACCGCTCACCGCCGCCATCGCCGTGTTGTCGGCGGTGTTCCTGCTCGGCGCATGCGCCTCGCCCGGCACCTTGCCCACGCCGCTGGCGATGCGCACGGCGGCGTCGGTCGGACTGCCGGCCGGCACGGCTGCCAACACGACAGCCAGCGAGACAGCCAGCACGTCGGAAAGCAAGTCAAACAGCCCGGCGCCTGAACCCGCCACCGCCTTCCCCGATCCGCAGTGGTGGCGGGAGCTGGGTGACCCGGCGCTCGATGCGCTCATCGAGCGTGCCCTGGCCGACCAGCCCAGCCTGACCGCCGCCGCCGCCCGGCTGGCCCGCGCCACTGCGGCCGCAGCCGGCACCCAGGCCGCCCAGGGACCGCAAGTCGGCCTGGGGCTGGACATGTCCCGACAGCGCTACACCGAGCACGGCCTGTACCCGCCGCCGCTGGCCGGCCATGTCTACAACAGCGGCAACCTGCAAGCCAATGGCAGTCTGGAGCTGGACTTTTTTGGCCGGCACGACGCCGCCCTGCAGGCCGCGCTGGGCCAGCAACAGGCGGCGCGGGCCGATTTGCAAGCCGCGCGGGTGCTGCTGGCGGCCAATGTGGCGCACGGCTACGTGGCGCTGGCCCGGCTGGTCAGCCTGCGCGAGATCAGCCAGGCCACCCTGACCC
>JAYVDE010000089.1:0-2700 GCA_043749575.1 Burkholderiaceae bacterium
GCCGCCAACCTCAATGCCGCGGCCGAACTGCGGCGCTGGGTGCCGGGCATCCAGCCCGCCAGCGTGACGCGCTGCTACACCCGGCCGGCGCTGCTGGGCCTGCTCTGCGGCGCCTGAGGAGCTGCGGGCGCGCCAGCCACCCGCGCCATGTTGGCCGCTGAAGCCAGGGCAGGGCGCAGCGGCGTGAGGCACGGCACGGCACGGCACGGCCGGCGCGGCGAGGGGTCAGAAGACCGCAGCCGCGCCCTCGGACAGTGGCTCACCGGAGTCGCAAGGCTCGCCCTGGCGCGTGCGCAAAGTGAACCTGACCGAGGTGCTGGACAAGGACGCTCCGCACATATGCACCGTGGCCCCCGAAGGTGGCCCCGCAGCAGCGGGCATACAAAGGCAGGCAGCACTCTGGGCGATTGAGGCGCCGCGCGCGGCTTGAGACCGTACGGGCTCACCACTTCGGGAGCCTCGCGTGCAAGCCATTGGCCGGCAGCCCCAGCGGGCGCCGGATGGCGTCCCAGTCCACTACGAGCGCCACCGCCCGGAACAGACCACGCTTTACCGCCTGGGGCAGCAGCACGTGGCGACCTTCATCGAGCAGGCTGAGGCCGAGGCTGGCGCCGACCTGCCGCAATTCGTCAAGGACGAGTTCGACGCCTTCCTGGAGTGCGGCATCCCGGCCCACGGCTTCCTGAGATTGCGCTGCGGCGACTGCGGCCACGACAAGCTGGTGGCCTTCAGTTGCAAGCGTGCCGCTACATCACCCGCCCGGCGCTGGCCAACGAACGCCTACAAACCAACGCCGCCGGGCAAGTCGTGCTCAAGCTCAAGACCCCTTGGCGCGACGGCACCAGCCACCTGGTGATGTCGCCGCTGGAGTTCATGCAGCGGCTGGCTGCGCTGGTGCCACGCCCGCGGCTGCACCTGATTCGGTTTGGTGCCCGCGTACCTTCGCTGCGCGAAGTGAGCGGGCCCCCGCTGCGCGAACATGGCGTCCTGGCACCCAACGCCAAGCTGCGCGCCCAGGTAGTGTCGCAAGAGCGCGCGCCTCCGACGCTGGCCACACCGCCCGTCGAGTGCGAGTCGATCTGCGCGCACCACCGCCCAGTGCGGCTGATCTGGGCCAAGCTGCTCAAGCGGGTGTTCGATCTCGACCTGGAGCACTGCCCGCACTGCGGCGGCGAGCTGAAGATCATCGCGGCGATCCTGGAAGCGCCGGTGATCGAGAAGATCCTCACGCATCTTGGGCTGCAGGCCCGGGCACCGCCGCGCGCGCCTGCCCGTGGGTCGCAGCTGCAAGCGGCCTGACCCTGACTCAAGCTTTGCGTCCCAGCGGCGCCGCACCCCGGGCCGAGGGGTACGGCTGCGCCCGAGGGTTTCCGGGGCCGATGGAAGCGGCCTGGTGATCAGGGGTAACCCGCAGAAGAAGCCCGTGAAAGACGCTTTTCGGCCGCGCTGTCAACGCTCGACACATCGCCGCTGACTCCAAAGACCTGACTCGAAAGACCGCTTCAAGCGCGTCGGGTGCCGTGTTCGGGATGCAGTCGGCACGGAAAAGGGCGTTTGAAAATCCTATCCTCCTCGCCGGTGAAAATGCCCAGCACACCCGGCGCCTGGGCGGCGGCGGCGGCGTTCAGGCGCTTGATCGTCGCGTGGACGTAGGGGCTGCGCAGAAAGTAGGCGTAGCTCTGGCCCGGCAGCGTGATGTCGTCGGTGTACTGGCCCTTGCCAGTGAGGAAGCGCGAATCTTCGCGGCGCTCGACCGATTGGCCGATGAAACTTTGGCGTGCGTTCATGGTGGTTTGCTCCCGGTCAAGCCTTCATGGCGGCAGCACCCTGCTGCACGGCCTTGACGATGTTGTGGTAGCCGGTACAGCGGCAGATATTGCCCTCCAGCGCCTCGCGGATTTGTCCCTCGTTGTGACACCCGTGGTGGTTCACCAGATCGACCGCGCTCATCACCATGCCGGGCGTGCAGAAGCCGCACTGCAGGCCGTGGCAGCTGCGAAAAGCCGCCTGCATCGGGTGCAGCGTGCCGTCGGCGGCGGCCAGGCCTTCGATCGTGGTCACCACCTGGCCGGCGGCTTGCACGGCCAGCAGGCCGCAGCTCTTGACCGCGCGGCCGCCGATGTGCACGGTGCAGGCGCCGCATTGCGAGGTGTCGCAACCGACGTGGGTGCCGGTCAGGCGCAGCGTGTCGCGGATGAACTGCACCAGCAGCGTGTTCGGTTCAACCTCTCGGGTGACGGTCTCACCATTGACGGTGAGGGTGATCTGCATGCCCATAACGCGGTCTCCTTGGGGTGTTGTGGCTGATGGGAGAGCGGTGGGCGCGGGAGGAGCTTGCATTTACGCTGCGTCGAAGGGTCGAAAATGGTGCAAAATTAGTGCCTCTCGACAGAGGGGAAAAGTCTTGGCAAGCGAAACAGTCATTGACCCGCCAACTCTCGGCGGAACGTTCCAGCACTTCGTCGAATTCCTGCGCGAGGCCGACACGCCCGCGCCGGTGCTATCACCCAAGCGTTTCAGCCAGGCCATGCACATTGACCTGCAGACCTTGGCCGAGCAGGCGCACGTGCATCGCAACACGATCAGCCGAGCACCGGGCTCGCGCGGGGTTCAGGACTTCCTGCGCGAAGCCCTGCGCGTCATCAAGGCTGCGACCGACCTGAACGGCGACCTGAACAAGGCGCTGTTCTGGTACCGCAA
>JAYVDE010000090.1:0-2699 GCA_043749575.1 Burkholderiaceae bacterium
TGACCGTGGCGGCCAACGTGGGCTTCGGCTTGGCGCGTGTGCCCGATGCCGCGCAGCGGGTGCAGCAGATGCTGGACACGGTGGGCCTGGGCGGCACCGGCGCGCGCTACCCGCACCAGTTGTCGGGCGGCCAGCAGCAGCGCGTGGCGCTGGCACGGGCGTTGGCGCCCTCACCCCGGCTGCTGCTGCTCGACGAACCGTTTTCCAACCTCGACATCGAGTTGCGTGAGCGCCTGGGCAGCGAGTTGCGCGGCATGCTGAAGGCCGCCGGCACCACCGCCTTGCTGGTGACGCACGACCAGCACGAGGCCTTTGCAATCGCCGACGAGATCGGCGTCATGAGCGGCGGCCACATTCAGCAGTGGGACAGCGCCTACAACCTGTACCACCGGCCGGCCAATCGCTTCGTCGCCGACTTTGTCGGCCAGGGCGTCTTCTTGCCCGGCACGGTGCGCGGGGGCCAACACATCCAGATGGAGCTCGGCATGCTCGACAGCGAGCAGCCCATCCGCTGCACCGAGCATGGCGACGTGTGCGACACCGGCTGCAGCGTGGATGTGCTGCTGCGCCCCGACGATGTGGTGCATGACGACGCCAGCCCGGTGACGGCCGAGGTCATCGCTAAGGCCTTCCGCGGCGCCGAATTTCTCTACACCCTGCGGCTGAACAGCGGCGCCAGCGTGTTGTCGCTGGTGCCCTCGCACCACAACCATGCCATCGGCGAGCGCATCGGCATCCGCCTGGAAGCCGACCACGTGGTGGCCTACAAGCGTGAAGGCGCGCCGGTACTCAACTGCGGCTGAGGCGCAGGGTCAGGGCTGGCGCCCGCCCAACGCCCGGCTGAGCACGGCCACCTCGTCCTGTTTGGCGAAGCGATCACCCAGCGCCGCCAGCCGGTCCAGTTCGGCCTTGGCGGCGCGCTTGTCGCCGGCCTGGGCATAAAAACGCGCCAGGTTCAAGCGCAGGAAGGCGTCGTTCGGCAACATCGCCAGCGCGCGCTGCTGCAGCTCGATGGCCTTGGCCGGCTGGCGGTCGGCGGCATGGGCCAGCGCCAGGGTGTCCATCAGTGCCGGCCGGTTGGGTGCGGCGCGCACCGCGCGCTCGGCGTAGGCCAGCGCACCGGGCTTTTTCTGCTCCAGCATCAGCCAAGCCACGTTGTTCAAGGACAAGGCATGTTCGGGGCTGATCGCCAGCACCTCGCGGTAGCGCTGCTCGGCGACGGCATGGTCCTTGCGCTTGAGCGCCACGTCGCCCAGGTAGAACAGGAACAGCGTGTCGCGCGGCTGGTTCTTCAGCCAGCGGGCGGCCAGCGCGTCGGCATCGGCCGCATGGCCGGCCTGACGCAAAGCCTCGTGCAGGCGCGCGGGCGCCTGCGACGGATCGGCCTTGACGATGGCCTTGCGCAACACCACGGCGGCGGCGTCCCAGCGCTTTTGCATCATCTCGATCTCGCCTTCTAGCGTGTAGCCGACGGCCTGCTCGGGCCGTTGACGCTGCACGTCACGGGCGATGGCCAGCGCCCGATCCGGTTGCCGGGCGCGCAGGTCGGCCGTGATGGCCAGTTGCTGCGCCCCCAGGTGGGCGGGCACCGCCTCCAGCGCGCGGCGGGCGCTGCGGCTGGCGCTGCCCGGGTCATTGGCGGCCAGCTGGGCCTCGGCCAAGCCCAGGTAGCCCAACGGTGACTTGCCCTGCAGCGCCACCATCCGGTTGAACGTGCCGATCGCCTGCTGCTGGTCGCCGACCTGCAACTGCGCCTGGCCCAGCCGACCCAGCAGTTCGAAGTGGTTGGGCATCTGCGCCAACGCGGTTTGCGTGGCGACCAGCGCAGCCTGCGGCTGGTAGGTGGCCAGGTGGTGGTCGATCAGCGCCAGCCGCCGGGCGGTGTCACCCGGGCTGGCCGCGACCGCTTCTTCCAGCAGCGCGGCCACTGTCTCGCGACTGGCACCGCTGCGGCCCGCCAGCGTGGCCAGCGCCTGCCGCGCTGCGCCGTTTTTTGGATCGAGCAGGAGCAGCGCCTTGAAGCGGTCACGGGCTTGCTCGGGCTTGCCGGCGGCGACGTCGAGCCCGGCCAGCGCGGCCACCGACGGCCCGTAGCGGCCATCCCGGGCCACCGCCTGCTCGAAGGCCTGGCGCGCAGCGGCCGGGTCGCGCTGGGCCAGCAGCACCTGGCCGCGCAGGTGGGCCGGCATCGCCTGCCCGGGCTGCTTGCGTTCCAGCGCGTCGACCGCCGCCAGTGCCGCAGCGTAGGCTTTGCGGCGCAGGTGGGTGGCCACCAGCGCCAGATCGGCCGTGGGACCGCTGTCGGCCGCGGCCACGGCCTGCAAATCGGCCAGCGCCTGCTCGCCCTTGCCGCGCGCCAGCTGGGACAAGGCCAGCGCCGTGCGGATCTTGGGGTCGTCGGGTTCCAGCTTGGCAGCGCGGTCGAACAGCGCCGCCGCAGCGTCTGGTTGGTCCGCCAGCAACTGCGCCTGCCCGGCCAGGGCCAGCGCCTTGGCGTCAGGTTTGTCATGGCCGGTCAGCGGCGCCAGCGTGGCCAAGGCCCGGGCCGGCTGGCCCAGCGCCAGGTAACTTTGCGCCAGCCCGCGGCGCGCGACCACCGCCCCGGGCGCGATCTGCAATGCCTTGCTCAGCAGCACCTCGGCCTGGCCGGGCGCCTTGAGCTGCAGTTCAACCAGGCCGGCTGATTGCAGCAGCTGCAG
>JAYVDE010000091.1:0-2696 GCA_043749575.1 Burkholderiaceae bacterium
GCCGGCATCGAGTCAGCCTTGAAGCGCCTGGTGGCCTTTGAGCTGCAACTGGGCCCTTTTGCGGTGGCCCAGCTGCGCCTGCTGGCCGAGGTGGTGGCCTTGACCGGCGCGCTGCCCAAGGTGGCGCCGCGCATGTACGTGACCGACACCTTGAGCAACCCCTTTGATGACGGCGGCAACTTCCCCGGGTTCACGGCGGCCATTGGTCAGCAACGGCGCGCAGCCAACCGCGTCAAGCGCGAGCAGCCCATCACCGTGGTAATCGGCAACCCGCCCTACAAGGACAAGGCCAAGGGGCTGGGCGGCTGGGTCGAGGGCGCGGCGCGCAAGAAGGGTGAGTACGCCCCGCTGGACGACTGGCAGCCGCTGCCCGAGTGGGGCATGGGCGCCCATGCCAAGCACCTGCGCAACCTCTACATCTACTTCTGGCGCTGGGCCAGCCGCAAGGTCTTCGAGCCCTTCGAAGGCCAGGCCCAGGGCGGTGGCCACGGCATCGTGGCCTTCATCTCGGCCGCAGGGTTCATCAGCGGCCCGGCTTTCGAGCGCATGCGCCAGCACCTGCGCGGGCTGTGTCACGAGATCTGGGTGATCGACTGCTCCCCTGAAGGCCACCAGCCCGAGGTGTCGTCGCGTATCTTCCAGGGCGTGCAGCAACCGGTGTGCATCGTTTTGGCGGCGCGGCACAGCGGCGCCGCCAAGGCCGGCCCGGCCCAGGTGCGTTGGCGGGCCTTGCCCGAGGGGCACCGCAGCGCCAAGTTCGACGCCTTGCAGGCCTTGACGCTGAACGATGCGGGTTGGCAGGACTGTCCGACGAATGGGCGGGCGCCGTTTCTGCCGGTGTCCAGCGGGGCCTGGACAGCCTTTCCCAGCCTGGAGAGCTTGTTTGTCTACAACGGCTCGGGGGTGCAGGCGAAGCGCGTCTGGGTCATCGCGCCAGACGCCGCGTCGCTGCGACTGCGCTGGAACCGTTTGATATCCGCAGACGCGGACAAGAAAGAGCAACTGTTTCACGCGACCCTTCGTGACGGCATGCCGGCTGACCGGCACGTTGGTTCTGTCGTGCCGGAGGGTTTGCCGGGTTTTGCGGCCAAGCCCACCCCGCTTGTCAACGAAACCAGTGACTGCGAAGCGCCGATACCTTTCGGGTTCAGATCCTTCAATCGGCAATGGATCATTCCCGACGCTCGGGTCATCACGCAGCCCAACGCAAACCTATGGCGGTCGCGCTCGGTAAACCAGGTTTATTTGACAGCGCTGTCGCGATCCACCCCCACCGTCGGGCCTGGCATCAGCTTGACCGGCTTGCTGCCTGATTTGGATCACTTCAAGGGTTCATTCGGCGGTCGGGTCTATCCGCTGTGGTCGGATGCGCAAGCGTCGCAGACAAATCTCTCATCGGCGTTGCTGGCTCATCTGGCGTCCGTCCATGCAGCCGAGGTCAAGCCGGAAGACCTGCTTGCCTACATCGCCGCCGTCGCCGCGCATCCCGCCTACACCGAGCGCTTTCGCACTGACCTGGCCACCCCCGGCCTGCGCATCCCGCTGACTGCCGATACCACGACCTTTGCCCAAGCCGTCGCCCTGGGCCGCCGCGTGGTGTGGCTGCACACCTTTGGTGAGCGTTTTGCCGACCCGGCGGCCGGCCGCCCGGCGGGCGCACCGCGCCAACCGCTGGGCCGCCGACCGCAGGTGCCCAAGGGCGGCGCCATCCCGCTCGACGCTGCGGGCATGCCTGACTCGATCAGCTACAACGCCGCCGCTCAGCGTTTGCAGATTGGCAGCGGCTTCATCGAGCCGGTGCCCAGCGCGGTGTGGCACTACCAGGTGTCGGGCAAGCAGGTGCTGGTGCAATGGTTCAGCTACCGCAAGAAGAACCGCGAGCGCCCCATCATCGGTGACCGCCGCCCGCCCTCGCCGCTGGGCGACATCCAGCCTGAAACCTGGCTGGCCGAGTACACGACCGAGTTGCTCAATGTCCTGAACGTGCTGGGCGGGCTGGTTGACCTGGAGCCGGCGCAGTCGGCCCTGCTGGATCGCATCTGCGCCGCGCCCCTGATCGACGATGCCGCGCTGCGCCAGGCGGGCGTGTTCGCGGCGGCAGCAGCGCCCCAACGCAAGGCCGCCGCCGTCCCGCAGGGCCCCGACTTGCTGACCGATGTGCCGCCACTGGGCGCATAGGCCCCCATCGCGGCCCTGCCTTGCGGCATGATTGGCCCATGAACCGAGCCACCGTCCTCGCGCTGCTGACCGAGCACAAGCCTGTGCTCGTGCAGCGCTTCGGCGTGCTGCGCCTGGCCCTGTTCGGCAGCATGGCGCGCGACGCCGCGCGGCCGGACAGCAATGTCGATGTGCTGGTTGCCTTTGACGGACCGACCACCGCGAAGCGCTACTTTGGCGTGCAGTTCTACCTGGAAGACCTGCTTGGCCGGCCGGTCGATCTGGTGACCGACAAGGCGCTTCGGGATCGTCTGCGCCCCTACATCGAGCGCGATGCCATCGCCGTCTGATGCCATGAGCCCTGACCGCGATCACCGGCTGTATGTCGAGGACATGCTGGAGTTCTGCGATACCGCGCTCGGCTACACGCGCGGTTTCGATCAGCTGGGTTTTCAGACTGACTGCATGCGCTACGACGCAACGCTGCGCAACATCGAGCTGATCGGTGAGGCGTCCACGCAGGTGCCGCCCGAGGTGCG
>JAYVDE010000092.1:0-2695 GCA_043749575.1 Burkholderiaceae bacterium
TGGCGGTGGTGGCGTACATCGCCGACTTCGTGGCGGTGATGCAGGCCGGCCGCATCGTCGAGCAGGGCGCTTGCGCCGACGTGCTGGGCCGGCCGGTCAAAGACTACACCCGCACGCTGCTGGCGGCGGTGCCGCGGCTGTAGGGCCCCTTTGATCGACCTTCAACCGGATTGAGGCGTTTCGAACGCCGGCGGCAGCTTGATCAGCCAGGCGGCAACGCAGCCCAGCAGCGCGTGCGCCGAGTCCAGCGCGTCGCGCAAGGCTGCCCAGCGCATCTCGGGCATATCGGGATACTCATGCGCCAGGCGATTGCGCACGCCGCGCCAAGCCAACCACTGTGTCGTGTCGAGAAAACCCAGCCGCTCCAATCGGTCCAGACGGTCGCGCATCGGCCAGTCATCGGAGGGCTCTCCGAGTTCCGCCAAAGTTGCTGGCAGCAGGCGCTCACCCACAGCATCCTGCAGTTTCAGGAATCGGTAGAGGATCTGGTCCAGCAGTCTGACCAGTGCGGCATTGGTTTCCAGCGTCGACCAAGGCTGCGACGGCAGACCGTCCCATTCCTGCAGCGCAGTTCGCAGTGCGTGCGCGTGCCGCTCAGTTTCCCAGCGTGCGACCTCCAGTCGACTGGTCTGGTTCACACGCGGGCCAGCTCGATGCCGTTGCGCCTGGCCTCGGCAACCACGGGCCTGGCATCGGGCCGGTCAAGCTGGCACATCAAGATGTCGATGCGGCGCTCACCCATTCGGCGATAGAGCTGGGCGGTCAACAGGGTTCTAGACCGCACAATTTCGTCGACTGTTAAAGCCGATGACAATTCCACCAGCAGATCCAGATCGCCACCGCGCTTGGAATCGTCGGTTCTGGATCCGAACAAAGACACGCGCGAGCCTCGCGGCAACACCGCGCAAGCCGCTGCCGCAATGTCTCGCTGTTCGTCCTCGGTCAATCGCATCAGGGAAGTATATCGAGCCAGGTTTTCAGGGCTGCCGCGCGCGGGCTTGTCCACCCGCTGGCGCGGCAGAATAAAAGCTTGTCGGTGCCAGCCCGGGCGCCGGCCATGACCGTCACCGCCCATGAGCCAGCCCAAGCCAAACCCACCCCACAAAGTCAGGCCTGCCCAGCCTTCGCTGTTCGACGATCCGCCGCCCGCGGCCGCCGCCAAACCGGCGCAATCCCTGGTGGCCATCCCGACCCCGGCGGCGGCCCAGAGCAAGACCCAGCGAGCCTTCAATCGTCTGGTCGGGCAGATACAGCTGCAGCGTGAATCGCTGGCGCAGTGGCAGCAGTACGAACTGCGCTACCACCAACGTCTGGCCACCGAACTGCAGCCGGCGCAGGCGCGCCTGCGTGAAGCCCGGCGGGCACTGGTGACGGTGCTGGACGGGCTGCTGGGCGACTCGACTGCCAAGCCTCGCCTGAAAAAAGCCGAGCGCCGCAAGCTGGTCGCCTTGATCCAGCAACTCGCCGATCGGGTGCTGGAAGAGGGCCCCGACGCCGAGGTCGAGGCGATCTTCAACCGCCACGGCGATGTCACTCATGCCGACCTGCGCCAGGCCGAACTGGCCGAAGCGCAGGCCATGTTCGGCCACTTGGTCGGCGAAGACCCGACCGAGGGCGATGGCCATCAGGCGCAATCGATCGACGAGCTGATGCAGCAGGCCGCCGAGCGCCTGGCCGCCCAGGCCCATGCACAACAAGCGGCCCAGGCGCAACAGCCGCCCAGGGGCCGCCAGGCCGAGGCCGCTCGCCAGCGCCAGGAGGATGCAGCGAAGCAGGCCAGCCAATCGGTGCGCGAGATCTTCCGCAAGCTGGCCAGCCTGCTGCACCCCGACCGCGAGACCGATGCCGCCGAGCGCGCGCGCAAGACGGATCTGATGCAGCAGGCCAACCAGGCCTACCAAGCCGACGACCTGCTCACCCTGCTGACGCTGCAATTGCAGACCGAACAGATCGACGGCCTGCACCTGGCGGGCCTGCCCGACGCCCGCCTGAACCACTACAACCAGGTGCTGCGTGAGCAATCGGCGGCCTTGCAGCAGAAGCTGGGCGAATGCACGGCGCATTTCCGCGTCGGGCTGGGCTTTAACCAGCGCGAGCTGACGCCAGCGGTGGTTGACAACGCGCTGGCGCGCGACATCCAGGAGCTGCGTCACTTCACCCGCCTGATCGAGCTGGACATCGCCCAGCTGCGCGACCCGGCGACCCGGCAAATGGCCATTGCCAACATCGAGCTGCCCGATGATGACGACGACGAGCCCGATGCCTTCGAGGCGATGTTGTTGATGGAGGCCTTTGCCGGTGCGCCGGCCTTCCGGCCACCGCGCAACAAGGGGCGGCGTTAGGGCAATGCTGACCGCGCCGCGAGGGACTTGTTCAGCGTTGCCTTAGTCGCTTGGCCGCAATCAAGCGTCAACTCGGATTGAAGTGAGACCACCCATGTTTGACTATCCCGTGACCCTGACCCCTGACGGCGACACCGTGCTGGTGACGTTTGCCGATGTGCCCGAGGCGCTGACCTTCGGAGCGGATGAAGACGAGGCGCTGTTGCAAGCTGTTGATGCCCTGGAAACAGCGCTGTCGATGTACGTGGACGCGCGCAAGCCGCTGCCGGTGGCGAGCAAGGCCAAGCGCGGGCAGCGCACGGTGCGCCCATCGGCTTTGGACGGGGCGAAGCTGGGCGTGTACCAAGCCATGA
>JAYVDE010000093.1:0-2692 GCA_043749575.1 Burkholderiaceae bacterium
GCGCATGGGCACCAGCGAGCTCTACAGCGCGGTGGAGGCACTGCCTGAAGTGCTCGATTCGATGGTGGTAGACCTCGAATACCTGGGCCGTGAAAGCTACATGCCGCTGTTTGTTACCCTGCGGCCAGGCGCTGTGCTGGACGATGCCATGAAAGCCAAACTGAACAACGCAATTAAAACCGCCTTGTCCCCGCGTTTTGTGCCCAACGATATTTTTTCCGTGCCAGAAATTCCGCGCACCCTGTCTGGCAAAAAGCAGGAACTTCCGATTAAGAAACTGCTGCTCGGCCACCCGCTGGAGAAAGTCGTCAACCGTGACGCAATGGCCAACCCGGCGTGTCTGGATTGGTATGTGGCGTTTGCGCAAAATCACCTCAAAACTCCCTCCCCTACCGGGGGAGGGCAGGGGTGGGGGCAAGTGCAGAAAAGCAGCTGACGGCGTGCGCCCCCATCCCAGCCTTCCCCCAAAAGGGGAAGGTGCAATGCCAGTTAATCAGCCGGCTTGCGGTTCACCAGCACAATGCCCACCGCCACCATCGCCAGTGCCGCCAGCAAACCTGGCGTCACGCTTTCCTTGAGCCACAGTGCGCCAAACAGCAGCGCAAACAAGGGGGTGAAAAACACAAACACCGAAATTTTGGTTGCCGGGTAGCGCCCCAGCATCCACATCCACGCCAGATAGCTGGCGAACGCGCCCACAGCGGTTTGCAGCACCAGTGATGTGATGGCAAACGGGCTGAAGTGCCAGACCCAGACTTCACCCAGCGCCAAAGACAATATCGGGAAGGCCAGCGCACTCACCGCCAGTTGGTAAAACAGCAGTTTTTCAGGCGAAATTTTGACCAGGTTTGAGGCCCGGATCACCACCGTCGTCAAGCCCCACAGCATGCCCGCGACAAGCGCCAAAATGTCACCATGGGCAGTGGAAGTATGGTCGCCGGTGAAGCCTTCGCGCAGCGCAAACACCACCGCCACAAACGCCGCCAGCAAACCTACCCACTGCAGCCCGCGCAGCCTTTCAGACTTGACCCACAAGGGCACCAGCACCGCCACCCAAAATGGCGACGTGTATAAAAACACTGTCAGGCGTGATGCCGTGGTGTACTGCAAACCCAGGTAAATGCAGGCGAACTCTGCGCCAAACAAAGCGCCCGCCAGCAAGCCGGCCTTCAGTGAGCCATCGCGCCTGAACAGCGGCACGCCACGCCACAAGCACCACAGCAGCAACAGCACCGTAGCGCCCACCAGCCGCAGTGAGGCTTGAAACATGGGCGGAATCTCGGCAATCGTGGCCTTGATCAACACCTGCTGCATCCCCCAAAACAGGCAGCAGGCTAAAAGGACGGAAATGGCGAGCAGGTCGAGGTGGGCTTTGCGCAGGGTCATGCGCCTGATGTTAGCCTTCTACCCGGAATGGCAAACAACAGGCTCGGACCATGGACCACAAGTGGCTTGAAGATTTTTTAATGCTCGCGCGTGAACGCAATTTTTCAAAAGCAGCGGTACTGCGCCATGTCACGCAGCC
This sequence comes from Burkholderiaceae bacterium, assembly GCA_043749575.1. Lineage (GTDB taxonomy): Bacteria > Pseudomonadota > Gammaproteobacteria > Burkholderiales > Burkholderiaceae_C > Pseudaquabacterium. The sequence goes on from JAYVDE010000093.1 coordinate 1,526, forward strand.
GCAGTTTTCGCGCCGCATTCGTGCGCTGGAGTTGTGGGCCGGGGCCGAGCTGGTCAACCGGGCCGGTGTGCCGCTGGTGCTCACGCCTGCGGGCGAGACGCTGCTGGCGTCCAGCCGGGTTGCCGTGCAGGCGCTAACAGAGGCGCGCGAACGCATTCGCCGTTTGCAGGGCGGTGGCAACTGGACCACGCTGTTCACGGGCCGCACCCTGTCGCGCACGGTGGTGCCGCGCTGGCTGGCCAAAGTGCGCGCGCAGCTGGGGGACATTCAGCTGCGCCTGATGACCGGATCAATCCATGACGGGGCGATTGCACTGGAGCAGGGCGGCGCTGATTTTTTGCTGAGCTTTGCGCACCCGCGCCTGGCCCTTAGCCTGGACGAGCATCAGTTTGAAGGCGTCACCCTGAGCCATGACGAGCTGGTGGCCGTCAGCGCGCCGCGTGCAGGCGCGGCCAACACCCGGCCGCGCCACGCGCTGCCCGGCACACCCGCCAAACCGGTGAACTGTTTGAGCTTTGCACCGCAGCTGGCGCTGGCGCAAATTCTGCAGGACGGCCTGACGCGCTCAAAGCAGCAGCTGCATCTGCATGTGGTGACCGAATCAGACTTTGCGGAATCGCTGCATGAGCAGGCGCTGCAGGGCGTTGGCCTGGCCTGGCTGCCGCGCGCACTGGTGGCCGAAGACCTCCAGGCCGGGCGACTGGTGCTGGCAGACAGGCATGCAGAGCCCATTCGCTTTGAGGTGCGCCTGTACCGGCCACGCCAGGTACGCAGCCCGCACCTGCAAAAGATCTGGGCTGCGTCGTTGTAGCGTCGTTACAAGGGCCACCCAACCCGCATCACACCATGCGCCAAACGCATGACGTGCGGCGCTAACGATTCATACACTTTTCATCACCAACTACCGGAGCCACTGATGAAAAATGTATTGATTGGCAGGCGACGCCTGCTTGCAGCCACCGCTGTTTCAGCCTTGATGGTTGCGCAGCAGGTTCACGCGCAAAGCTGGCCGCAGGCCAAGACCATCAACCTCGTGGTGGGCTACCCGGCAGGCGGCAGCGTGGATCTGCGCTTCCGTAGCGCTGGAGCATGGCAGGCAAGTTCGGCGACTACGCCGTGTGCGCCTCGATCACCTGCGCGACGAGCGAATCCGGCGCACCGCGCACG
>JAYVDE010000094.1:0-7493 GCA_043749575.1 Burkholderiaceae bacterium
TCTGCACCCGGGTGTACTTCTCGTCGCTGATGAAAAACAGCACCTCGGCCACCGCGATCAGCTGGATGCCCGGGCCCACGCTGGCCTGAATCCAATCGAGGTATTTCGGCGCGCCGCCCGGGTTCAGCTGGCTGGCCAGGCGGTGCAGCAGTTGCTGCAGCGGCGGCGCGGCGGGCGGGCCGCTAGCCAGCTCAGCCCTTGGATCAGCGGCCGGGCCCACCACCCGGCCCGGGCTGTCGCGCAGCGCCAGCCGCTGGCGGATGCGCTGGGCCGTCAGCCGCAGCCGGTCGCGCTCGGCGGGTTTCAAAACGTAGTCGCACACGCCTTGCTCGAAGGCCTCGACCGCGTACTGGTCGTAGGCGGTGATGAACACGATCTCGGGCAGGTGCTCGTCGTCGGCGATGGCCATCTGGGCGATCTGGCGCGCCGCGTCGACACCGTTAAGGCCCGGCATGCGGATGTCGAGAAACACCAGCTCGGGCCGGTGCTGGTCGACCAGCGCCACCGCCTCCAGCCCGTTGCGGGCCTCGGCGACGATCTGCAGCTCGGGCCAGACCTCGGCCAGGCGGGCGCGCAGCTGCTCGCGCATCAGGCGCTCGTCGTCGGCGATCACGGCGCGCACCACGGGCGCCGTGGGCGCCGTGGGCGGGGCGGGGGCAGCAGCGTAGTCGGTGCTCATCGTGGGATGGTAGCCAGTGCCGACATCATGTCAAAGCCAGCGCAGCAGCAGCCCCAGCAGCAGCCCCATCGACAATGGCGGCGTCGCGGCGCGACGGCTCGATGACCTGCTCATGCCGCATCGCCCACGGGTTTGTAGGGCACGGCCAGCACCACGCGGGTGCCGCCGCCGGGGTTCTCGGTGATGGTCAGCGTGGCCTTGTTGCCGTACAGCAGCTGCAGCCGCTCGCGGATGTTGGCCAGACCCACGCCGGTGCCGGCGGTCTTGCCGGATGAAGCCGCGCGGCCGAAACCCAGGCCGGTGTCGGCCACCGCAACGGCCAGCTTGCCGTGCACGATCTCGGCCTTGACCGTCAGCCGGCCGCCCTCGGGCATGGGCTCCAGGCCGTGCTTGATGGCGTTTTCGACCAGCGTCTGCAGCATCATTTGCGGAAACTCGGCCGACAGCAGGCCATCGGGCACGTCGATTTCAGTGGCCAGGCGCTCTTCCATGCGCACCTTCAGGATCTCCAGGTAGGGCCGGATCACCGCCAACTCGCGGCCCAGGTCGCGGGCATTGCCGCCGGAACCGCCCACACCGCCGTCGCCGTTGGCCTCGCGCATCGTCGGCATGCTGGCGCGCAGCAGCGCGATCAGGTTCTTCTGCATCTGGCTGGCGCGCTGGGGGTCGACCTCGATCAGGTGGTCGATGCTGGCCAGGGTGTTGAACAGGAAGTGCGGCTCCACCTGCGCCTGCATCGCCGCCATGCGGGCCTCGACCACCTGGCGCCGCAGCGATTCGGACTCGGCCGTCGCCACGGCCTGCGCCGCCTGGGCCTCGGCCTGGATCTGGCGCTGGTAGCTGATCTTGATGATCAGCGAGGCCACGATCCACAACATCGCCAGGCTGGGCAGAAATTCGCCCAGGCTGATGTGCTCTTCCACCCGCTGCTGACGACGGCTCTGGCGCAGCGCCTGTTCGGCGTCCCGCACGGTCTGCGCGGCGTCGCGGCGCGCCGAATCGGCTTCCTGGCGGGCTTCCTGCACCGCCTCCTCGATCGATTGGCGGGCCTCTTCCACGGCGGCCTTGAGCGCCTCGCTCGACCCCGGCGGCAGCCGGATCAGCACCGATGGCGTGCTGCTGTCGCTCGCCGCCGGCTCCGACGCGGCCGACGCGGCCGGCGGTGCGGCCTTGCCGCGGGGTGTGATGCGCACGCCCCGTTCGTCGATCACGATCTCGACCTGGCCACCCGGGCGGGGCGCATCGATGTGCACCGAGGGCTTGCTGGCGCGCCCGGGCACCGCAGGGAGTGCCGGCGGCGCGGTGGGCAGCCCGTTCTCGCCCGGCGGGCTGATCGTGCGGGTGAAGCTCCAACTGAACGGCGGAATGTTCTGCAGCAGCGCCGACATCAACATCAGCAGCAGCGACAGCGCCACGAACCGCTGCCACGAGATGCCCACCAGCCAGTGGGCGTAGCGGTGGAAGCCGCGCACGCTGGCGGCTGAAAAACGCTGCCAGCGTCGGGCCCAGGGCTTGGGGTTGGCGGTGGCGGCGGTCATGTCGGGTGGGCGCTGCGTTCCAGGGGATGGCAGGCACTGTACCCAGGCGCCAGCGCAGCCGCGCTGCCGATCCGACACAGCCCGACCCCTGGCCGACAGCCTGCACCGGCGGGCGACAGGCCGTGCCGCACCCTGGCTGCGGCAGGTGCTCGCACCCTTGGCCGCTGCAGCCCGCAGCCCGCAGCCAGCTGCCCGCAGCCAGACTGCGGGCCGTCAGCCCACGGCGGTGCTGCCGATCACGGCTGTTTGACGGCCTCGACCTGGACCACCAGGCGCACGTTGTCCGAGAAGCCGAAGTTCAGGCCCCAGCCCATGCCGTAGCTGCTGCGCACGAGGGTGGTCTCGAAGTCGCCGCCGCAAACCTCAACCTTGAGCATCGGGCTCATGTAGCAGTTGAACTTGGTGGCCTTCAGCGTCACCGGGTTGGTCTTGCCCAGCAGCGTGAGGGTGCCGCTCACGTCGCTGACTTTGTCGCCGTTGAAGACGAACTTGTCGGCGACGAACTTGGCGGTCGGGAATTCAGCGGTGTTGAAGAAGTCCTTGCTCTGCAGGTGCTTGTCGAACGCTGCGGTGCCCGTGTTGATCGACGTCGTGTCGAGCGTCAGTTCCACCTTGCCGGTCTTGGCGGCCTTGTCCAGCTGCACGGTGCCGCTTTTCTTGTCGAAGCGGCCGCGGTTGGTGCTGGCGCCGAAGTGGTCGATCTCGAAGGTGGCGAAGGTGTGCGTCGGGTCGACCGCGTAGGTGGCGCTCTGCGCCTGGGCGCTCAGCGTCGCGGCGGCGAGGGTGGTGGCGATCAGGCTGCTGCGGATCAAGGTGCTGCGAATCATGGAACGGCTCCGGGGGCTGGGGTGGGTGAGGGTTGAAGGGAAACGCCTCACAGCGGCGCCATGCCGGTGAGCGCGAGCTTGAATTTCACGGTGACGTCGTTGGCCAGCATCGAGGTGTCGGCCCACTCGCCTTCACCGATCTTGAAGTCCAGGCGCTTGATGACGAAGCTGCCCGCGGCGGTGCTGGCCGTGCCGGTGTTTTGAACGATGGTGACCGGCACCACCACGTCCTGCGTGGCGCCCTTGATGGCCAGCTTGCCGCGAACCTCGAACTTGCCGCCACCCAGCGCCTTGATGGCGCTGCTGGCAAAACTGGCCTGCGGGAAGCGGGCGGCGCTGAACCACTCGGCCTTGGGCAGCTCGCCGTCGAGTTCGGCCGCGCCGAAACTGGCGCTGCCGGTCTGGATGGTGAAGGCCACGCTGCCGGCCTCGGCCTTTTTCGGGTCGAAGGCGATCTTGGCGGTCCATTGTTTGAACCGGCCTTCGACCGGCACGCCCATCTGCTTGCTGACGAAGCTGATCTCACTTTGCGCGGGCACCACCTGCTGGGCCCCGGCCGGCCCGGCCATCAAGAGCGCGCAGGCGGCTGCCCAACAGAGTCGTGTCATCGAAGATCCTGAGCTTGAAGAAAAAGGGGGTGCCGGGCGTTCAACCACGGCGCAGGCGCATGCGGGACAGCAGGCCATCGCGGTCGATGAACTGGTGCTTCAGCGCGCCGGCCAGGTGCAGCAGCACCAGTGCGGCCATGCTGAAGGCCAGCCAGCCGTGCCAGGGCTTGATCGCCTCGGCCAGCGCCTTGTCCACCGGCAAGAAGTCAGGCAGCGGCAGCACGCCGAACCACACGATCGGGAATCCCGCCGCCGAGCTGTAGGCCCAGCCGACCAGCGGCACGGCAAAGAACAGCGCGTAGAGCAGGTAGTGGGTGGCGTGTGCGGCGGTGGCCCTCCAGGCCGGCATCGCCAGATCGGCCGGCGGGCGGTGCGTGATGCGCCAGGCCAGCCGCAGCAGCGACAGCAGCAAGATCGTGACGCCGGCCCACTTGTGCCAGTTGTAGAGCTTGAGCCGGGCCATCGAGAACGGCAGATCGGACATGTACACGCCGAGCGAAAAGCTGCCGAGGAGCATCAGCGCCAGCAGCCAGTGCAGGGCGACGGCCGGCGCGGTGTAGCGGGTCGCGAGCAGGGCGGCTGGCAGGGCAGTGGGTGTGGGTGCGGCCAGCGGGGCGGGTGAACTTGACATGTCAGGCAGTGTGCCGGCCTGTCGCGCTGGCGAAGTTCAGTGCCCTTGACCCGGGGTTTCAGTTTGATTGAACGCAAAGGCGTTGCAGATTCTCGAAATTTCACCGATCCAGCCGCGTGTCACCCAGCCACAAGGCCGCGGTTTGCGCCGCCAGCCGGGCCTGGTCAACGGCCGGCAGCAGCCGGTGGCGCAGCGCGAAGTCCAGTGTCACCAGCGCGGCGTCGACCGTCATCTCGCCGACGGCGGCGCGGGCCAGTACCTCGGCCACCGGCAGCAGAGCCACGCTGTGGACCTCGCCGTCCTGGTTGACGGGCTGCAGGCCGGGTGGCAGTGCCAGGTCGAAGACGCTCAGCTCTTCGAGCTGGAAGCCCTCGGGGACGTCGCGCGCGACGCGAAACCGCCGCCCGGGCTGCAGGCCCTGCATCTGCGCGGGGCTCAGGCCGGCTTCCTCCCAGCCTTCGCGCAGCACGCAGGCGGTGGGCGTCTGGCCATGCGGCACGCCGCCTGCGACCAGGTTGTCGAGCAGGCCGGGGTCGGTCGGCTTGTTGTACGCGCGGCGGGCGATCCACAGGTGGCTGGGCCGGCCGCTGGCGTCGGCCAGGTAGCCGTTGCAGTGCGCGCCGAAGGTGGTGGTGCCCCAGAAACGCGAGGCCGCGCGCTCGCCGGTGGCCAGCAGCCGGCCATCGTGCTGGGCCAGCACCGGATAGGTCTCGTCGCGCCAGCCGACCACCAGGCCGTCCTGGTGCAGCCGGCGGTTGGCCAGCCTGAAAAAATCGTTGCGCTCAGCGGCCGGCAGGCTCAACGTGAGCACGCCGTCAGCCAGTTGCAGCGCCAGCGGCCAGCGCGCCAGAGCGCGCAGATGGGCCCGCGCGACCGAACCGGCGAGCCAGGACTGGCCCGCATCGGCGATGTGGAAAGGCAGGCGGGCGCTCGCATCGCGGGCCTGGGCGGCGGCGATGGCGGGCCAGGCCGAGCGCCCCTTTGGCGGACTGGAGCGCAGCGACGTGGGGGTCTCATTCACCAGGCTTGTTCGAGCAGCGCCTCTAGCTGGGCCGCGTCGTGGATCTTGCGCGGGTTGCTGTGCACCCAGGGGTTGGCCATGCCCTTGTGCGCAATGATCGCCAGTCGCTCGTGGCCAAAGCCCAGCTGCGACAGCCGGGTCGGCAGGCCCAGGCGGGTGATCATCGCCTCAACCTGGTCGGCGGCGGGGGTCTGCGGATCGCCCAATGCCGCGGCGATCTCGGCCATCTGCCGCTGGCAGACCTCGGCGTTGTAGCGCATCACCGTGGGCAGCAGCACGCAGGAGGTGATGCCGTGCGGCACACCCGCGTCGGCGCCCAGTGCGTGGCCGAGGCCGTGGCTGGCGCCGTACTCGGCGCGGCGGATGCTGGTCGCTGCCAGCCAGGCACCGAGCTGGCCGTCGAGCCGGGCGTCTAGGTCGGTGGGGTCACTGGCATAGCGTGTCAGTGATTGGCCCAGCAGCGCCAATGCGCGCACGCTGGTGGCGTCGATCAGCGGCTGGGCGTTGATCGAGCACAGCGCCTCCACCGCATGGTCGACCGCGCGCACCCCGGTGGACAGCCACAGCCGGGCGGGCGTGTGCACGGTGATGCGCGGGTCGAGGATGACCGCCGCCGCGCCGATGAAGGCGCCGGTGTAGCCTTGTTTGGTGCCGAAACGGGTGTCGGTGCTGCCGCCCAGGTCGGAGAACTCGGCGCCCGACAAGGTGGTCGGCACGGCGATCTGCCGGCAAGGCGGTGGGCGCGGCTGCGGCGTGACGCGGCTGCCATCGGCGGCCACCCGCAGGTGCCAGTCGTCGAGCTGCTCCATGGTCGTCAGGCCTTCGGCCAGCGCGACCAGCGCGACCTTCACGGTGTCGATCACCGTGCCGCCACCGATGCTGACGATCAGGTCGGCCTGCGCCGCACGAACGGCTCGCGCCAGGGCGATCACGCTGTCGCGCGGGGTGTGCTCGACGCACTCGTCGAACAAGCCCACCACCTGCGGCTGGATGCGCGCCAGCGCGTGGCGCACCGCATCGGTCTTGCGGTTCAGTGAGCGGCTGGTGACGACAAAGATGCGCTGCGCGCCACGCTGGGTGGCCTCGCTGTGCAAGGCGTCGGCGACGGGCGTGCCGAAATGCACACGGTCGAGTTCGAGGTAGTTGAAGACGCCGGTTTTCATCGCGGGGGGCTCCTGGCCTTGAGGTGGCTGAGACCCGTGGCTGACCGGCGGCCTGGGTCCGAATGCCGCCATTGGCGCACAGCCGCGGCCCCAGTGGCATCGGGATTGGTGCGGACGCCCCGCCCAACCGACCGCCCCCCCGCCCGCCCGCGTCAGGCCAGGTCGAGCTCGGGGTAGTGGCGGAACAGGCCTTGTTCGTTGAACGCCAGGCGCCGCTCGCTGCGCAGGTAGGCCGCCACCTTGGGCATCTTGGCGACGCGGTCGTGCAACTGCACCACGCCGGGGGTTTTGACCAGCGCCTGCGCGGCGGCCCGCGGGAATGCGTAGCGCAGGCCCTCGACCACCTGGAACAGCGACAAGTCGGCATAGCTCACTTTGCCGCCCACCAGGTGCCGCGGGCCCGCCGGATTGCTGACCACGATGCGCTCGAACCACTGCAGGTACTTGGGCAGGCGTGTGCTGCAGAAGGCCTGCGCGCAGCGCAGCGCCTCGGGCTTCTGGTCTTCGTAGAACAGCGCGCTGTCGACCGGGTGGTGGGTGTTGTGCACCTCGTCGACCAGGTCGGCGATGGTCAGCTGGATCTGCTGGGTCCAGGTGCGCAGGCGCTCGTTGCGCACCACCAGCTTGAGCGGCGGCGCGATGTACTGCAGGATCGCCGCGGTCTGCCCGACCACCACATCGCCGTCTTTCAGGAACGGCGGCGCGAAAGGCGGCTGGCTATTGTGGCGGTCGCCCATCGCCTTCAGCAGCCCTTGCGCGCCCAGGTCGGCATCGGCGGCGGTGCGGGCCACGTCGAGGTAGGGGACGCCGGCCGCTTCGAGGGCGAGGCGGACAAATTCGCCGCGGCCCTGGATGGTCGGCCAGTAGTGGAGTTCATAGGCCATGCGCCGCACTGTAGCCTGCGGCGGTGGCCGCGTCGGTCGGGCCTTAGGCGCAGCGGCCTGGGTCGGCAGAAGCTGGCGCTGCCCGCTGCGGCGATCTACTGCGTCGCCGGCTGGCGTCGCTGCAGCAGCAAGCGCGCTGCGC
>JAYVDE010000095.1:0-2692 GCA_043749575.1 Burkholderiaceae bacterium
CAGGTAGACCGTGGCGAACGAACCGAGCGCGCCGTGGTGCACCACGTAGGGGTCGGTGATCGGCAATATCACGCGAGCAGCTTTTTCGCCCAGCCAGCCGTCCAGCAAATCCTGCAGGTAGATCACATCGGGCTTGGCGTCCATGCCGGTCTTGGCGTTCATGCCGTGGTCGGCGGTCAGCGCGATGACACAACCCATCGCGTCCAACGCGCCCAGGTAGCGGTCCATCATGGCGTAGAAGGCGTTGGCGCCGGGTGTGCCGGGCGCGTGTTTGTGCTGGATGTAGTCGGTGGTCGACAGGTACATCAGGTCGGGCCGGCGCGTGGCCATCAGCTTGACGCCGGCGGCGAAAACAAACTCCGACAGCTCGGCGCTGTAGACCTCGGGCAGCGGCATGCCGACGAGATCGAGCACGCCGGTGATGCCGTTGTCGTCCAGCGTCACCACATCGGCCTTCTCCGACGAGAAGCAGATGCCCGCCCTGCCCTTGCCCAGCAGGCCCACCCCCAGCAAGCGGCGCAGCTTGTCCTTGGCGGTGATGACCGCGCAAGTCTTGCCGGCAGCGCTGAGCGCGGCCAGGATGGTGGGCGCCCGCAGCCACTTCGGGTCGTTCATCATCACCTCGGTGTCCGATTCGGTGTCGTAGAGGTAGTTGCCGCAGATGCCGTGCACCGACGGCGGCGCGCCGGTGACGATGCTCAGGTTGTTGGGGTTGGTGAAGCTGGGCACCACGCAGTCGGCGATCAGCGCGGTGCCGGTGGCCAAGGTGCGCGCCATCCAGGGCATCACGCCAGCGGCCACGGCCTGGGCGATGTACTCGGGCTCGCAGCCATCGACGCAGACCACCACGGTGGGCGCCTGGGGCAGTTGATAGGAACGTCCATTGACTTCAAGCATGGCGGGGCTTTCTGGCAGCGCTGCGGGGCGCTGCATCGATGCGGCCGGCAGCGACGGCCGGTGACGCGGGGTTGTTCAGGGTGCGTTGCTTGCTTGCCAGCACATGGCCGCGCAGCGCGCGGCCGGCGCCGTCGGCGTCACCGGCGGCGATGGCTTTCAAGATCGCCCGGTGCTCTTGCACCGACAGCGGGATCTGCTGGCCGTCGGCCAGGTTGACGCGGCGGAACAGCGACAACTCTTTGACCAGCCGCCGGTACAGGTCGATCAGCTTGCGGTTGCCGACAAATTCGACGATGCGGTCGTGGAAGGCCAGGTTCAGCAGGTGGTAGGGATCACTGGCGGTGCTGTTGTGGCCCTCTTTGACCAAGCGCTCCATCTGCTCGACCATGCTGCGCAAGACCTTCAACTGCTCGGGCAAGATGTGCTCGGCGAGCTGGCGGCCGGCCGCTTCATCGACCATCGCGCGCAGGTCGTAGATCTCCATGGCCTCGGCCAGCGAGATGCTGCGCACAAAGACACCGCGGTTCTTTTCCAGCTTGACCAGGCCGGCTTCTTCAAGGATGCGGAAGGCCTCGCGAATGGGGCCACGCGAGACACCCAGCCGGACGGCCAGCATCGCCTCGGTGAGCTTGGCGCCAGGCGCCAGCTCGCCAGCCAAAATCAGCCGCTCGATCTCGGCATGCACCGCCGAGGTGAGCGAGTGGGCCTGCAGCAGCGCGATCGTCGCCTGGTTGGCCGACGCGGCGCCTGGCAGCACCACGCCCATCGATGCCCCAGCAGCAGCCGCGCGGGCTGGCACGGCTGTTGCGCGGGGTTTCGGCGATGCCGTGGCCGGCAGCGATGCAAGGGTTTTCATCAAGCGATTGGACGCGTCAGATTTCAGATTGTCAACAATCTACCAAAAACCGTTGACAGTCTGCCGATGACCGGGACAAGATGAATTCGCGTTGGCAGCTGGGTCATCGTGTTGTCACGCAGCGCAGCGCATGCTCCGCGGTTTGTGTTTGCGCCTTGGGGTGAATCCACCCGCCACGACTTCAGGAGAATCGTCCATGCACCGCCCGCGTCGCCTCGCCCTGGTTGCCTCACTGGCCGCCTCATTGGTCATCGCCTTCACTGCCACGGCCGCCTTGGCGCAGAAAACCCAGTTGCTGGTTTACACCGCGCTGGAGACCGACCAGCTGAAGGCCTACCAGGAGGGCTTCAACAAGGTGCATCCCGACATCGACCTGAAATGGGTGCGCGACAGCACCGGCGTGATCACCGCCAAGCTGCTGGCCGAGAAGGCCAACCCGCAGGCCGACGCGGTGATGGGCGTGGCCGCCAGCAGCCTGGCACTGCTCGATAAAAACGGCATGCTCGAGGCCTACAAGCCGCTGAACCTGGACGCCATCATGTCGCAGTACCGCGACAAGAAGAACCCGCCAGCCTGGTTCGGCATGGACGTGTGGGGCGCCACCATCTGCTTCAACACGGTAGAAGCGGCGAAGAAAAACATCCCCAAGCCCGAGACCTGGAAAGACCTGCTCAAGCCGGCCTACAAGGGCCAGATCGTGATGCCCAACCCGGCCTCCTCCGGCACCGGCTTCTTCGACGTCAGCGCCTGGCTGACGCTCTGGGGCGACGACAACGGCAACGGCGGCGGCTGGAAATTCATGGACGCGCTGCACGCCAACATCGGCCAGTACACCCATTCGGGCTCCAAGCCCTGCAACATGGCCGCTGCCGGCGAATACGTGGTGGGCATCAGCTTCGAGTACCGCGCCAACGCCAACAAGGCCAAGGGCGCGCCGAT
>JAYVDE010000096.1:0-2690 GCA_043749575.1 Burkholderiaceae bacterium
CGCCTGGGAGAAGGCCGGCCAGCGCGACTTCAGCCTGGTGCTGACCGACCAGAACATGCCGCGCATGGACGGCATCTCGCTGACCAGGAAGCTGCGCGAGAACCCGAAGTTCAAGACCACGCCGATCCTGATCCTGACCACCGAGTCGAGCGACCAGATGAAGATGGCCGGCCGCGCCGCTGGCGCCACCGGCTGGCTGGTCAAGCCGTTTGATCCGGCCAAGCTGATCGAGGTGATCGGCAAGGTGATCCGCTGAATCTAGTGCAGTGTTCCACGCTATGCAGCACATAAAACCGCGTCTTTGCCGCCCTGGCGTCGTTGCAAATCCTCGCGATGCCACTGGGCATCGCTGTGGTTTTCGCCTAGCCAGGACGACAAATCCATCGGTTTTATTTAGTGCTGCACAGCGTCGAACACGGCACTAGCGGCACCCCGCGCCCGGCGCCCTGCGCCGGCTGCCAACCCGACCCCATCCATCCCCGGAGACATGCCCCCATGGCCGAGATGAGCAACGAAGGCGCCAACAGCGGCGCCGGCATCGACCTGAGCCAGTTCTTCCAGGTCTTCTTCGAGGAGGCCGGCGAGAACCTGCAGGCGATGGAGCAGATGCTGCTCGAACTCGACATCGAGGCCGCCGACGACGAGGAGCTGAACGCGATCTTTCGCTGCGCCCACTCGGTCAAGGGTGGCGCGGCCACCTTCGGCTTCACCGACGTGGCCGAGCTGACGCACCAGATGGAGGCTCTGCTCGACAAGCTGCGCCGCCACGAGCTTGCGCCCACCACCCAGATGGTGGACGTGCTGCTGGCCGCCGGCGATGCGCTGAAGGCCTTGCTGTCGCGCCACCAGGGCACCGGCGCCGACGCGCCCGACACCACCGAGCTGAAGCTGACAATCAAGACCCTGTGCGCCGGTGGCCCGGTCGACACCGCCGGCCGGCCGACGGTCACCGCCGCCGCCAACGCAGCGGCCGCACCGGCAGTGGCTGCGGGCAGCCGCGTGCTCGATCTCACGGTGGGCGCGCTGGCCGATACCAGCCTGGCCGACAGCCTGGTCGAGTTGTTCGACGAGATCGAAGGCCTGGGCAAGATCGAGCCACTGGACGCCGGCCGCGGCACTGACGGCATGCGCCGCTTCAAGATCACCACCACCAGCAGCGACAACGACCTGCTGGACTTGTTCACTTTCCACGTGCCACGCGAGGCCGTCAGGCTGCAGGCGATCAGCCCGGGCTACGGCTTCTACGATGGCGCGCCCGGCGCACCCGCCGCTGCGGCCACCGAGGCTGCGGAACAGGGTTACGGCTTTTTCGACGATGCCCCCGGTGCCCCCGGTGCCGCCGGCACACCCGACACGCCCGGCAGCAGTGCCGGCATGGCCGCACCACCGGCGGCCACGGCCCAGCCTGCCCTCGATGCGGCGGCCAAGCCGGCCGCGCCGAAACCGGCGCCCGCCCGCGCCGAAGGCAAGGCCGCCGCCGCGCTCGAATCGGCCACGCTGCGGGTCTCGGTCGAGAAGGTCGACCAGTTGATCAACCTGGTCGGCGAACTGGTCATCACCCAGGCCATGCTGGCGCAGAACAGCAAGGGCATGGAAGGTGGTCTGTCGCAGCAGATGAGCAGCGGCCTGGCCGACCTGGAACGCAACACCCGCGATCTGCAAGAGGCGGTGATGTCGATCCGCATGATCCCGATGGCGATGGTCTTCAACCGCTTCCCGCGGATGCTGCGCGACCTGGCCGCCAAGCTCGGCAAGAAGGTCGAGCTGGTGACGCTGGGCGAATCGACCGAGCTCGACAAAGGCATGGTCGAGAAGATCACCGACCCGCTGACCCACCTGGTGCGCAACAGTTGCGACCACGGCATCGAGCTGCCGGCCGAACGCGCCGCCAAGGGCAAACCCGAGCACGGCACCTTGACGCTGGTGGCCAGCCACCAGGGCGGCAGCATCGTCATCGAGGTGCGCGACGACGGCAAGGGCCTGAACCGCCAGCAACTGATCGACAAAGCCCGCGAGAAAGGCATAGCCGCCCCCGACTCGATGACCGACAACGAGGTCTGGAACCTGATCTTCGCGCCCGGCTTCTCCACCACCGAGGTCGTCACCGACCTCTCGGGCCGTGGCGTGGGCATGGACGTGGTCAAGAAGAACATCACCGCGCTGGGCGGCACGGTCGACATCGATTCGGCCGAGGGCTATGGCATGAGCGTCAAGGTACGGCTGCCGCTGACGCTGGCGATCATGGACGGCATGAGCGTGGGCGTGGCCGACGAGTGCTACATCTTGCCGCTGGGCTCGGTGGTCGAGTCGTTCCAGGTCAAGCCCGGCATGATCAAGACCATCGGCGGTACCGGCCGGGTGGTCGAGGTTCGCAAGGAGTACATGCCGGTTGTCGACCTGGAGCGGGTCTTCGAGGTGCCGCGCTTCGACTTCGAGCATGTCAGCAACATCATGGTGGTGGTCGAGGCCGAGGGCCAGCGCGTCGCGCTGCTGGTCGACGAGTTGCTGGGCCAGCAGCAGGTGGTGGTGAAAAACCTCGAAGCCAACTACCGCAAGGTGCCCGATGTGTCGGGCGCCACCATCCTGGGCGATGCCCGGGTGGCCCTGATCCTGGATGTGGGCACGCTGGTGCGGCGCAGCCGGCACTGAGACAACCGCACACCCCCGCACACCGCCGCACCCCCCCCGCA
>JAYVDE010000097.1:0-2690 GCA_043749575.1 Burkholderiaceae bacterium
ACCAGAGCATCGCGCTGGGCCGCAGCATCATTGAAGACCTGCGGCTGTCGACCCTGAGCAACCTGGGTCTGGTGGTGACGCTGGAGATCCTGGCACGCGAGTTCGCCGAACGCTCAAACGTCAAGGTCGAATGCGACCTGGCGCCGGTGGCGCTCGGCGCCCATGCCGAGCTGATGGTCTACCGGCTGGCGCAGGAGGCCATCACCAACATCAGCAAGTACGCCAAGGCCCGGCACGTGTGGTTGACACTGGGCGCACAGAACGGCCTGGTCACGGTGACTGTGCGCGACGACGGCGTGGGTTTCGACACCTCGGTCGAACCCAGGTCGGCCTACGGCCTGGTGGGCATGCGCTACCGGGTCGAGGCCGAAGGTGGCAGCTTGCGCGTGGTGTCGGCCCCTGGCATGGGCACGCAATTGCAGGTTTCGCTGCCGGCATCGGACGCCACGCCCGTCTGATCGACCCGCGCGGCGGCCGGGTCGGCGCTTGTGGGTCTTGTCCTACAGCAGGCACCCGCGTCGCCCGACGCGGCAAGGGCCGCCGTACCTATCGCGATGGCGAGCTCCCGCCGCCACACTGAATGCATCGCAGCGGCCCCCGGATCACACCCGGCGCCTCACCGGGGATGACCCGTCCCGCGCACCCATTAGGAGACTTGCCATGCTGCACTACGCCGTTGTTTTTTTTGTCATTGCGCTGATCGCAGCGGTCTTCGGCTTCGGTGGCATCGCTGCCAGCGCAGTGGGCATCGCCAAGATCCTGTTCGTCATCTTCGCAGTGCTGGCAATCGTCAGCTTCCTGTTCGGGCTGGTGCGTTGAGACCGCCCACGCCCATCGCCCAGTTGACTAAGGAACCGACATGAAACAGCCTCTTTTCATCAGCCGCAACGGGCCACTGATCACCGTGCTGGCCGTGGCCTGCGCGGCACTGCTGGCGGCTTGCGCGGGCAACCCGCCTACCGCCGAGATGGCGGTAGGCCGGGCCGCTGTCGAGCGCGCCACCGGGCCCGCCGCCGCCGACGCGCCGGTTGAAATGGCCACTGCACGAGACAAGCTGGCGCGCGCTACCACGGCCTACGCCAACAAGGATTACGCGCTGGCCAGGCAACTGGCCAACGAGGCCGATGCCGACGCCACGCTGGCCGAGGCGCAGGCGCGCTCGGCGCGGTCGACCCGCGCACTGACCGAGGTGCGCGACGGCATCCGCATGCTGCGTGACGAGGCGGCGCGCAAATGAGCTGTACCGCTGTGATCAGCGCTGTGAACCCCGCGCGCCGCCGCTGGGCCGCAACCACCTTGCTGGAGACCTCCTAGATGAACCGCACCCTGACCACTGGCGCCCTGCTGACCAGCTTGCTGCTGGGCGCTTGCGCCACCTCCCAGGCGCCGCCGCAGGCTTTGCTGGATGCTCGCGACACCTTGCGCCGAGCCGAGCTCGACCCCGCGGTCTTGACCCACGCCCCGCTGGAACTCAAAAAAGCCACTGCGTCGCTGGACCGCGCGAATCAGCTGCAGAATCAGCGTGAACCCATGGCCGCCATCACCAGTGCGGCCTATGTCGCCAGCCAACAGGCGAAGACCGCGATGGCCATTGCCCAGGCCAAGGGCAACGACGGTGCCATCGCCGGGGCCGAGCTTGAACGCGAACGCACCCGCACCGACCTGCGCACCAACGAGGCCCAGCGTGCCCAAGCCCAGGCCAGCACCGCCCAGGCGCAGGCCAGCACGGCCCAAGCCCAAACCTCCATTGCACGCCAACAGGCCGCCAACGCCGAGCAGCGCGCCAGCGGCGCCGAGGCGCAAGCCAGCGCCGCCCAGGCCAGCGCGGCCGACGCCAAGCAGCAACTGGCCGATTTGCAGGCCCAGCAGACCGACCGCGGCATGCTGGTGACGCTGGGTGACGTGTTGTTCGAGTTCAACCGCGCCGACGTGAAACCAGGCGCGCAGGCGTCGCTGCGCAAGCTGGCCGACTATCTGCAGAAGAACCCCTCGCGCCGGGTGCTGATCGAGGGCCACACCGACAGCGTGGGCTCGGCCACCGCCAACAACACCTTGTCACGCCGCCGTGCCGAAGCCGTTGACCTCGCCCTGGTCGGCATGGGCATGGCTGCCCAGCGCGCGTCCGTCGTGGGTTATGGCGAGGATTACCCCATTGCCGACAACAACACCGACACCAACCGCGCTCTCAACCGCCGAGTCGAGGTCTACATCGCCGAGAACGACCAGCCGGTCAAGCAGCGCCGCTGAGCGGATCTGCCCCATGCAGGCGGTAACCACCTGGCCGCCGCCTGCCGCAACACCTCGTCAACCTGAAGGAGCTTCACCATGATCATTCGCCACACCCTCGCTGCCGCCATCACCACGATTGCCTTGCTGACTGTCACGGGCTGCGCAGTCACCCGAGACCAGCAATCGGTGGGCGCCTATATCGACGACAGCGTGATCACCGCCGCCATCAAGGGCCGGATGGTGGACAACCCCAACGTCGATGCGGCGTCCATCAGCGTCGAGACGATGAAGGGCACCGTGATGTTGTCGGGCTTTGCGAAGAACGCCACCGAGCGCAGCGTTGCCGAGAGCCTGGCCTGGAAGACCAACGGCGTGAAGGCCGTCAAGAACGAGATCGCCGTCCGTCCTTGAGTCGACCGTGACCGCCTGACGCGGTCCTTGCCCCACGGGCCCGCGCGCGG
>JAYVDE010000098.1:0-18561 GCA_043749575.1 Burkholderiaceae bacterium
AGCCGCATCCGCCGCGAGACCATCGCCGCAGAGGACGTGCTGCACGACCTGGGCGCGATCAGCATGTTCTCCAGCGACAGCCAGGCGATGGGCCGGGTCGGCGAGGTCATCATCCGCTGCTGGCAAACGGCGCACAAGATGAAGCTGCAGCGCGGCGCCCTGCCTGACGCCTCGCAGCCCGGTGGCCTGCTCGGCGGCGACACCGCGCGCCACGACAACGCGCGGGTCAAGCGCTACATCGCCAAGCTGACCATCAACCCGGCGCTGAGCCACGGCATCGCCCACGAGGTCGGCAGCATCGCGGTCGGCAAATGGGCCGACCTGGTGTTGTGGAGGCCGGCATTCTTCGGCGTCAAGCCCAGCGTGGTGCTCAAGGGCGGCTTCATTGCGGCCGCGGCGATGGGCGACCCCAATGCCAGCATTCCGACACCGCAACCGGTGCACTACCGGCCGATGTTTGCCAGTTACGGCAAGGCGGTGGGCAGCACCTCGCTCAGCTTCGTCAGCGGCGCCAGCTTGGCCAATGGCATGGCCGAGTCGTATGGCCTGAACAAGCGGCTGGTGGCGGTCAAGGGCAACCGCACCGTCAACAAGACCCACATGGTGCACAACGCGTACCTGCCGGTGATGGAGATCGACGCGCAAACCTACCAGGTGCGCGCCGGCGGCGTGCTGCTGACCTGCGAGCCGGCGACCGAGTTGCCGATGGCGCAGAAGTACTTTTTGTTCTGAACCGGGCCGGGCCAAGGGCCTGGCGCAGGTTGCGCGGCATGCTGGCGGCAGCTTGACCGTGGCGCAACGGCTGGCCCGAGCGGCGGCGGGCCCGCTTCGCATCTGCCGTCCTGCTTCGCATCTGCCAGCCCGCTTCGCATCTGCCAGCCCGCAAACCGCTGTGCCTGATCGATAATGCTGGCGTCATACGCTGGAGGCATCGACATGGACACCGTCACCGTTTCGCCCAAGTTCCAGGTCGTCATCCCGCGCGCGGTCCGTGAGCGGCTGAAGCTGCGTGCCGGCACGAAGATGATGGTGGTTGATTTCAATGGTGGGCTGCGCCTGATGCCGCTGCGCCCTGCCGCCGAGTTGCGGGGCATTGCCCGCGGCATCTTCCCCGACGTGCCACGCGACGCTGACCGCCCGCTGTGAGCACGCGCAAGCCTGCCGTCGCCACCGCCCAGCCCACTCGCAGCCGCAGGGCCAGCCCGACGGTGGCTTTGGAAGCAGGCCAGGCGCCGCGCGTGCTGGATTCGTCGTGCTGGCTGGAGTTCTTTGCCGACACCGCCCGTGCGGACCTGTTCGCCGAGGCACTGGAACATCCCGAGCACCTGGTGGTGCCGGTGCTCACGGTCTATGAGGTGACCAAGAAGCTGTCGCGCGAGGCCGGCGATGAAGTGGCATCCGCCGCCCTGTCGCTGATGCAGCAGGGCAAGGTGGTGCCTGTTGACTTGCCGCTGGCGCTGGAGGCCGCTGTCAATGGCTTGCCCTTGGCCGACAGCCTGATCTACGCCACGGCACGGCACGCCGACATGGCGCTGAACTGTGGCCGCAGGATGCCCACTTTGCCGGGCTGAACGGCCTGCGGTACTTTCCCAAAGGCTGACGGCCCGAGGTCCAGCCAAGGCGACAATCAGGCCATGCTGACCATCAACAAACTGATTGCCCAGGGCCGTGGCCTGGCGCCCGTGCTGCTCAAGCGCGCCGCCACCGTTGAACTCGACTGGGACGTGCGGCAGAAAAGCCGCTTCGAGGCCACCGACTCGCAGGGCCGCACGCTGGGCGTGTTCTTGCCGCGTGGCACCGTGGTGCGCGGCGGCGATGTGCTGGTGGTCGACGATGGCTCGCTGCTGCGGGTGCTGGCCGCGCCGCAGCCGGTGCTGGTGGTGCGCGCCTGTGCCGAGCATGGATCGCCCTTCGACCTGCTGCGCGCCGCCTACCACCTGGGCAACCGCCATGTCGCGCTGGAGCTCAAACCCGACCACCTGAAGCTGGAGCCCGACCATGTGCTGGCCGACATGCTGCGCCGGCAGCACCTGATCGTCAGCGACGCCACCGAGGCCTTTGAGCCCGAAGGCGGGGCTTATGCCGCAGCGGACCACGGCCACGGTCATGAACACGGTCACGACCACGGTAACAAGCACGGCGCGGTCGACGCCACCGGCGCTGTGCGCGCCGCCAGCGTCATCCCGATCAGCGCAGCGCCGGCGCCCCATGTGCACGGCCCGGGGTGTGGGCACGACCATGGGCACGACCACAGTCATGACCACGGCCCGGCGCACCACAAGCCCGCGCACTGAGCGGCCTGCGATGCCGCGCGTGCGCCCCACCGCCACGGCCCTGTCGGGCCCGGCGCTGCTGCAGCTGATGTGGCTGGCCTCGCCGGCGCTGCCGGTGGGCGGTTTCAGTTATTCCGAAGGCCTGGAGGCCGCCGTCGAGGGCGGCCAGGTGCCCGACGTGGCCGGCGCCGCGCGTTGGCTGGGTGACCAGCTGACGCTGAGCCTGCAGCGCGCCGACTTGCCGCTGCTGGCCAGCGCGCACCGCGCCTGGCAGCAGGCCGAGCGCACGCCGATGATCGAACGCATCACCGACCTGAACGCCTGGGCGCTGCAGACCCGCGAGACGCGCGAGTTCCGCCAACAAACCCAGCAGATGGGCCGCTCGCTGACCGATTGGCTGCGCCAGCGCCGGCCCGACGATCCGCGGCCACCGGTGTTGGCCGCGCTGGCCCCGGCGCCGACTTGGCCGGTGGCGTTTGCGCTGGCCGCGGCGCTCACCGGCGCGTCGCGGCGCGAGGCCTTGTTGGCCTTCGGCTTCAGCTGGGCCGAGAACATGGTGCAGGCCGCGCTGAAAGCCGTGCCGCTGGGCCAGAGCGCCGGCCAGCGCCTGCTGGGCAGCTTGGCCGACGCGCTGCCCGCCGCCGTCGATGCGGCGCTGATCACCGCGGTGGCGGGTGACACGGCGCGGCAGAACCTCACGCCGATGCTGGCCATCGTGTCGGCGCGGCACGAGGCGCAGTACTCGCGGCTGTTCCGGTCCTGATCGGCTGATCAGCTGAGCGCGGAAGCTGGCGCCGCCACGGCCGGCGCCGGCCTTGGCCCGCTTGATGCATCATCCCGCGCCATGAACCCCACCACCGATTACGCCACCGTCGCCCGCCGCACCAAAAAACTGCCGCCGCTGCGCGTTGGCGTCGGCGGACCGGTCGGCTCGGGCAAGACCACGCTGGTCGAGCTGCTCTGCAAGACCATGCGGGATCGCTGGGACCTGGTGGTCGTCACCAACGACATTTACACCAAGGAAGACCAGCGCCTGCTGACGGTGGCCGGCGCGCTGGACGCTGACCGCATCATGGGCGTGGAGACCGGCGGCTGCCCGCACACCGCGATCCGCGAGGACGCGTCGATCAACCTCGAAGCGATCGACCGCATGCTGGAGAAGTTTCCCGATGCCGACATCGTCTTCATCGAGTCGGGCGGAGACAACCTGGCGGCCACCTTCAGCCCCGAGTTGAGCGACCTGACGATCTACGTCATCGACGTTGCCGCCGGCGAGAAAATTCCGCGCAAGGGCGGCCCCGGCATCACCAAGAGCGACCTGTTCGTCATCAACAAGACCGACTTGGCGCCCTACGTCGGCGCCGACCTGTCGGTGATGGAAGCCGACACCAAGCGCATGCGGCCCGACCACGCCGGCCGCCGGCCCTATGTGATGTGCAACCTGAAAACCCACGACGGCCTGGCCGAGGTGGTGCGTTTCATCGAGCGCCGCGGCCTGCTGGTCGAAGCCTGAGCCGGCGCTGCCGGCCAGCAGGCCGCTGCGCACCGGCGCCGCAGCACGTGCCGCGTGCCAACATCGCGCCGTCCAAGTTTCCAGAGTCCGCGTCATGCTGATCAACTGCGTCGCCTACCGCCAGGGCACCAAGCTGGCCGACATTCCGGTCGCCGAGATCAGCGACTACCTCGCCCTGCCCGACTGCTTCGTCTGGGTGGCGCTGCGCGACGCCAGCAACGACGAGCTGGCAGGGATGCAAGAAGAATTCGGCCTGCACGACCTGGCGATCGAAGACGCCCGCCACGGCCACCAGCGGCCCAAGATCGAGGAGTACGGCCACACCGTGTTCGTGGTGCTGCACCAGGTCGAGTACACGCCGACCGACGAGTTGCGGCTCGGTGAAGTCAACGTCTTCGCCGGGCCGAACTTCGTGCTGTCGGTGCGCAACCGCAGCACGCAGGGCTTCATGGGCGTGCGCCAGCGCTGCGAGCGCGAGCCCGAACTGCTGAAACAAGGCGCCGGCTTCGTGTTGTATGCGCTGATGGACGCCGTGGTCGACCGCTACTTTCCGCTGGTCGACGCGATGGAGAGCGAGCTGGAGGCCATCGAGGGCCAGATCTTCGACCGCGGCGCCGGCCGCGCCAACATCGAGCGGCTGTACGACCTGAAGCACAAGGTGACCGCGCTGCGCCACGCGGTGTCGCCGCTGCTCGACGCGGTGGGCAGGCTCTACGGCGGGCGCGTGCCGGCGGTCTGCCAGCCCAGCACCGAGTACTTCCGCGACATCGCCGACCACCTGGCGCGGCTGCAGATCTCGATCGACACCATCCGCGACACCATCGGCACGGCGATCCAGGTCAACTTGTCGATGGTCACGATCGAAGAGAGTGAAGTGACCAAGCGGCTGGCCGCCTGGGCAGGCATCTTTGCGGTAGCCACCTTCTTTGTCGGCGTGTGGGGCATGAACTTCGAGCACATGCCCGAGTTGAAGCAGCCCTGGGGCTATCCGCTGGCGCTGGGGCTGATCACCGGCACCTGCGGCTTGATGTTCTGGCGCTTCAAGCGGGTGGGCTGGCTGTAGCGGGTGGCCGGTGCAGCGGCAGGCGCAAGGCGACCACCGCACCGGCGCCTTGGCCGGGTGAGGAGGTGATCTCGCACAAGCCACCGAGCCGTGCCGCGCGGTGGCGCATGTTGACCATGCCGCGCCCGGCCGCGGCCGCGGTCGGATCAAAACCACCGCCGTCGTCGACCACGCGCACCAGCACCGCGCCGTCGGCCACCCGCGCCGAGATGGCCACGGTGCGTGCCCCCGCATGCTTGATGACGTTGCTCAGCGCCTCCTGTAGCAGCCGCAGCACCTGCAGCGCCTGTGTCGCGTCCAGCCAGGGCAGGGGCGGCAGGTCGTCCATCGCCCATCGCAGCTGCAGGCCGGCCGCCTCCAGCCGGCGGCCAACCCGGTGGCGCAGCGTGGCCAGCAAGGTGGTCAAGTCATGCTCGATGGGCTCGAGTGAATCGATGGCCAGGCGCAGATCCTCGATCGCCGCGCGCAGCATGTCGGCAAGGCCCTGGCGTGAAAAATCGCCCTGCTCCACCGTGCGCAAGGTGGCGATCAAGGTGGAGCCCACACCGTCGTGCATGTCGCGCATCAGGCGCTGGCGCTCGATCAGCACCGCCTGCGCGCTCTCGATGCGGCGCAGCTGCGCATGGCTGGCCTCGATCTCGCGCTCACGCCTGGCCAGCTTGTCGGCCAGTTCGGCATTGGCCGCCTCCACCTCGTCGATGGCGCCGACAAAGCGCCGCTGCGCGGCATAGAGAAAGCTGCCCATCACCAGCATCGAGCCATAGGGCAACAGGTAGATGGACTCGGGGCTGATGCGCATCGCCAGCAGCCCCCAGTCATGCACCGCGAAGGCCAGGCTGACCAGCAGCGCCAGCACGATCACCTTCAGCTCACGGGCTCCGCCACGCCAGGCCAGGCCGCCCAGCAAGGCCGTGACGCACAGCGCCGCACCCAGGTTGAACGCGTGCTGCAGCAACAGCGCGTCGTAGGGCCAGAACGGCATCGTCAGCACGCCGCTGATCACCACGAAGAGCGCCAGGCCGCGCTCGATGCGGGGGAAACGCCGCGCATCGAAGCGAAACGCGAACAGGTACACCACCCACATCAGCCACGACACCGAGGCACTGGTCAGCCACCAGAACCAGCCACGCCACAGCGCATCGTGCGGCAGGTCGATGAAGTGGTGCAGGTTGCGCAGCGGCCAGACCACCGCGGCCATCGCGAAGTACAGGTAGGCCCGATCACGGCGCCGGCGCAGCCAGACCGCCCATGACAGCGCGCCGATGGCCATCATGGCCAGGCTGGCCGCCTGCGGCAGCGTCAGCTGCAAGGCCACACGCCCCGCATGGCGCGAGCGCAGTTCAGCCAGCGGCCCGACCCACAGGCTGGAGACGGCATGGAAGCGGTCGTTCCGATAGGGCACGCCCACGGCCAGGATCAGGCGCTGGCCAGGGGCCGGGTGGGCCGGCCACACCCCCGGCGGCAGCGGCACCAGCAAGGGCCGATTCCACTGCTCGGCGCGGTTGGCCTGGTTGTCGAAAAACGGGCGCCACAGCGCGCCGTCCAGCCACCACAGCTGCAAGGGCATGGCGATGGCGCGCGGCACATAGACGGCCGGGCTGGTCTGGCCGTTGGCGGTGCCTGGAACAGTGGCGCCATCCGGCCAGGCCAGTCGGTACCAGGCCATCGAGCGACCGGTGTCCTGATCTGCCTGCACGGCCACCGGCCGCAACACGGTATCGGGCAGGGCCACCCTCTGCCACAGCGGGCTGGCCATGGCCGGCGGCCCGTGCGTTGCGGCAGCCAGGCCGACGATGGCCCGCTCGGCCTCGACAAAGTGCCGCACCTGCGCCGCCGCCGGGCTGCTGATCGCCAGCGCCAGCGCCAGCGCCAATGCCAATGCCAGCGCCAATGCCAGCGCCAATGCCATCGACCAGAGCAGTGGCCACAACCGTGCCGGCGACCAAGCCGACCACGGCGCCGACACCCGTGTACCAGCGCGCAGCCGGTGCGCCGATGCCAGGCCATCACTCATCGAGAAAGCCCATGCGCCGCGCCTCGTAGACGGCTTCGGTCTTGGAATGCACCTGCAGCTTGCGGTAGATGCGTTTCACGAAGCTGGTCACGGTGTGACGCGACACCGCCAGCAGCGGCGCGATCTCCTCGTAGCTGTAGCCCTTGGCACACAGCAACAGCACCTCGCGCTCACGCGGTGACAGCAGCGGGGCCTTGTCGCGGCGGCTGGCCTCGTCAGGCGCTCCCGGCCCGCTTGGCCCGCCCGGCAGGGCCGGCGCCAGCGCCGCCGAGAACGTCGCAACATCGGCCAGCGCAGCGGTCGGGTCGGCAAAGCGCATCAGCAACTGCCGCGCGATAACCGCGCTGATCGGGCTGCCACCGGCGCGCAGCACCCGCACCTGTTCAACGATCTCGTGCGCCGCGGCGTCCTTGAGCAGGTAGCCGGTCGCACCGGCCTCGATCGAGGCCAGCACATGCTGCTCATCACCGAACACCGACACCACCATCACGTCGCAATCGGGCAGGATGCGCGCCGCCTCGCGGATCAGCGTGATGCCATTGCCGTCGGGCAGGCCCAGATCGACCAGCAGCACATCGGGCCGCGTGCTGCGCAGCAGCCAGGCGCCCTCGGCCAGATCGGCCGCCAGGCCCACGGCCTGCATGTCCGGCGTGGCCGCCACCGCCGCGCCGAACGCCTGGCGCACGGCGGGGTCGTCATCGACGATCAACACACGCAGCTTCATGCCGGCAGTGTAGGCAGGGGGACTTCAACTTGGGGAGCTGTGCCGTGTTTGCGGTACAGCGGGGGCTGGTGGTGTGGCGGGGCCGCAGCCAAACTCGGCGCAAGCGTTCAAGGAGATTCCTGCATGAGCTCCCACACCCCCCCAACTCGGTTCGCCAACGCGCCGCTGCTGGCCTTGGCGTTAGCCGGCCTGTGTCCGCAGGCTTGGGCCCAGGCCTGCGATGTCGCCGAGGGCCAGACGCTGATCAACACCGGTGCTCGGCTGTGCCAGGGCGGCCAGGTCCTCGGCCTGCTGCACAACCCGCTGGGTGCGACGGTCACCAGCCTGGGCATGTCCGTCGGCGCCGGTCCCCTCGGCCCGGGCGAAGTGTTGACCGATGGCGCCTTCATCAGCCGCGAGCCCGACTTCTTCAACTGGAGCAAGGTCACCGTCGGCCCCAGCGGCAGCTTCGCACAACTGTTCATCCTGCACAGCTTCGGTGCCTTCACCAACCACGGCGAGTTCAGGAACATCGGCCAGGCCATCTTCGGCGGCGGCAGCAGCGGGCGTGGCGTCCTCCGCAACACCGGCGTGCTGCACAACGCGGGCACATTGGATTTCACCAGCGAAACCTACTTCTACTTCGGCAACGCCGACGGCAGCTCCGTAACCTGGATCCCCGGCGACAACGCCAGCCTGGTCAATAGCGGGGAAATCCTCAATGATTTCAGCGGCTCGCTGTTGTTGGACAACGTCTACGGCAGCCTTGACTTCACCGGCGGGCGGCTGATCAACCGGGGCTATCTGCGCGTGCCCTATCTGCCAATAGGTTACGCCGGGTCGGGCACCGTGGAACTGCTCGCCCAGGGCACGGCTGACATCGACACCCTGGTAATTGGCGACGGCTACCGGCAGTTGAATGCCGGGCTGCTGCTCATCGGCCAGCGCTTGCAAGTCGCAGGCAGGCTGCAAAACGACGGCACGATCACCGTACGCGGCTTTGCTGACATTGACTCGCGCGCGTATCCCGGGCAGGCGGCGCTGATCAACAACGGCCACCTCGCTGTCGGCGGGCAAGTCGGCAACACGCCCTTCTCGGCGACGCTTCTCATCGATCACCAGGGCTACCTGGAAAACAACGGCAGCCTGCGCGTCGAGGCCGGCAGCACCTTGCACAACCGCGGTTCCACCTTCTTCAACAACGGCGATTTGACCAACCGCGGGCAGATCACCAACGCTGGTGGCTACTTCGCGATCACGGCCAGCGGCCGCTTCGCCCATGACGGCACTATGGACAACATCGACAGTGGCAACGTGATCTTCGCTGCCGGCTCCATCACCACCGGCACTGGCCACTACCGGCAGTCCGCCGGCGCGACGCAACTCGACGGCCGGGTCGAGATCGCCAGCTTCGAGATCGCCGGCGGCAGACTGTGCGGCAGCGGCTTCCTCAATGGCAGCCTGCTGATGTCGGGCGGCGCTCTGTGCCCGGGCAACTCGCCGGGTAGTTTGCACATCGGTGGCGATGTGGCCTTTCTGGGCGGCACGCTGCAACTGGAGATCGCAGGCACCGCCGCCGGGCTGTACGACGTGCTGCAGGTCGATGGTGCGCTCAGCTTTGCCGCCGGGGTGGTGCTGGACGTGGCCTTCATCGGCGGCTATGTGCCGCATGCCGGCGACCGCTGGTCGATGCTGAACGTCGGCGGCACCACCACCGGGCTGGCCGGGCTTGATCTGCGGTTGAGTGGCTTGCCGGCGGGTTACAGCCTGGCCCTGGACGGCAGCGGCGCGCTCACGCTGCAACTTGCCGCCGTGCCCGAACCCGGCAGCGCATTGCTGATGCTGGTCGGCCTGTGCGGCCTGGTCGGCGTGGCGCTGCGGCGACAGGTCGGATTGGCCGCACTGGCCGCACTGACCATAGGCGGGCTGGGTGGGCTGGGTGGGCTGGGCGCCCTGCCCGCCCAGGCCAGCGACGACATCAACCGCGTCGTGCCGGTCTCCATTGACTTGCGCAGCCGCATCTGCGCTGGCTCGACCGTGCTTGCACAAACTTTTCTTCCACCCTGACAAGGCCATCGACATGACATCGCAGCATCTGCATCCCGCCAGGGCGCACCTGGCGTTGACCCTCGCCGCAGCCTTGTTCGCAAGCGCTGTCGCGCAAGCCAGCGAGGTCACTTTCAGCGGCGGCTTCACTTCGTTTCGCGGCCCGGTGGCAACGGCAACCGGTGCCCGGGCCGCCAGTGTCCATACCGAAATCAACGGCGTCACGGTCTATGCCGACCAGCCCTTGCCAGGCGCCCAGTTCGGCTTCGACCGCTTCGGCCTGGGCCTGAAGAACACGTTCAGCCTGCGCGATGGCGCGGGCAGCCCGATTCCATCGGTCGAGTTCAGCCGCATCTTCTTCAGCGCGGCCAACCCCAATGCCGTGAGCTTCACGCCCAGCGCTGCGCTCGACCTGCAGGTCGGGTCGACCTTCAGCGTCGGCACCTTCAGCGTCACCAACGGGTCCTGGTTCGGCAACAGTGCCAGCGAGAACATTTACCCCGACACCGATATCGGCTTCTCGGTGACCACGCACTCCAGCGACCCTCGTCTCGACGGCTTCAGCTTTTCCGACACGCTGAGGTTTGTCGTCACCGCGCCAGACAGCCCCAGCGCGACCAGCCAGCAGGACGCCGACTATTTCTACTTTGTCGGCCATCCCGAATTGGGCACGATCAGCGTGTTCGAGTCGACCGACCCCCAGGGCAACCCGCAGGCCTTGGGCCATACCGGCACGGTCGACCTGCAAGTGCGTATCGGCTCGTTGAACCCCACCGCGCTTGTCAATGCAAGCGGCGCGGCTTTTGTTGGCGACCAGGTCAGCAACGTGCCGGAGCCCGGCACCACCGGCTTGTGGCTGGCCGGGCTGGCCGCGCTGGGCCTGGGTGTCGGGCGCCAAAGGGCTGGCCGGCGCGGCTGAGCAAGCGCTGACCCCGCTTGATCCAAGCGCCAGCACGGGTCAATTTGCTCGATTGCCGGTGTGGCCTTCGGAACCAATTGCGAATGGTTCTTGTTATGATTGCCACCGTTCTTCGCTTCCCTGGACTGCCGACATGTCGACCACCCGTCCCTCTTCGCCGCGCCGCTCGGCGCTGACCCTGGCCGCCAACGCCCTGGCCGCCGCCACGCTGGCCGGCCTGCTGGCGCTGCCCGCCGCGGCCCAGGCCCAGGCCAACGTGCTGAACCTCTACACGGCCCGCCACTACCAGACCGACGAGGCCTTGTACGCCAACTTCACCAAGGCCACCGGCATCAAGATCAACCGGCTCGAAGGCAAGGAAGACGAGCTGGTCGAGCGCATCCGCAACGAAGGCACGGCCAGCCCGGCCGACATCCTGATCACCGTGGACGCGGCGCGGCTGGAAGTGGCCGACAGCCTGGGCCTGTTTCAGCCGATCGGCAGCAAGTTGCTGGACGAGCGCATCCCGGCGGCGCTGCGCACGGCCACCTGGGCCGCCTTTTCGACCCGCGCACGGGTGATCGTCTACAACAAGACGGCCGTGACCGCCGCGCAGGTGCAGACCTATGCCGACCTGGCCACCCCGGCGCTGAAGGGCCAGGTCTGCATGCGCTCTGGGGCGCACCCCTACAACCTGTCGCTGGGCGCGGCGATCATCGCCCACGAGGGTGAGGCCAAGGCCGAGGCCTGGGCCCGCGGCCTGGTGGCCAACTTTGCGCGCGGCCCCAAGGGCGGCGACACCGACCAGATCAAATCGGTGGCCGCTGGTGAATGCGGCGTGACGATCTCCAACACCTACTACCTGGCGCGGATGATGCGCAGCACCAAGGCCGAGGACCAGCAGGCGATGAACGCGGTGGCCATCGTCTGGCCCAACCAATCGACCTGGGGCACCCACGTCAACATCTCGGGCGCGGGCGTGCTCAAACACGCACCGCACCGCGAGGCTGCCGTCAAGTTCATGGAATACCTGGCCAGCGACGAGGCGCAAGCCTACTTTGCCAACGGCAACAACGAGTGGCCGGTGGTCAAGGGCAGTGTGTCGGCCAATCCCACGCTGGTGGCGATGGGCCCGTTCAAGCCCGACACGCTGCCGATCGGCGAGCTGGCCAAGAACACTGTGCTGGCCCAGAAGGTGTTCGACCGGGCGGGCTGGAAGTGACCGGCGCCGCCGGCGGCTGATCGCGGCGGGCGGTCGCCGGGTGCTGGCCGCTTGTTGTCAGGCCAGCAGCCGGCGCTCGACGAAATCGAGCCGGTCCTGGCCCCAGAAGACCTCGCCGGCGATCACGTAGCTGGGCGCGCCGAACACGCCGGCGGCCAGCGCCTCGGCGGTGTAGGCCGCGTAGCGCGCGGCAATGGCCGGGTCGCCCGCGCGGTCGGCCAGTGAGGCCGGCAGGCCGGCCTCGGCCAGCAGCGCGCGCAACACGGCCAGGTCGGCCACGTTGCGTTGCTCGGCCCAGATGGCCGCGCCGACCCGCCCGGCCAGGCCCAGTGCAGCGTCGGCACCTGCGGCTTCATCGGCGGCAATGATCAGCGCGGCGGCGGCGTTGCCGTTGACCGGAAAATGCGCCGGCTGGGGCACCAGCGCCACGCCGACGTGGTCGCTGAAACGCTGCAACTCGACCAGGCGGTAGGCTTGGCGCTGCGGGGCACGTTTGGCCAGCGGCAGGCCCCCGGTGACCGGGAATATCTCGCCCAGGTCCATCGGCTTGACCCGCACGGTGGCGCCAGCGGCGCGGCTCATCGCGACGAACCGGGCATGGCCCAGGTAGGCCCAGGGCGACACGGTGGCGAAGAAGTAGTCGATGGTCTTGACGGTCATGGCGGCTCCGGCCCGATAGGTGGCCGCGATTGTGGCCCGGGCTCAGCCGCGCAACGGCTCAAGGGCTCAGCCGTGCAGCCGGCTGGCACAAGACGGCCGCCGTCGCCGGCCCGACACTGGCTGCGCCACCGCCACCTTTGGAGCCCAACGCATGTCCACCGCTGCCTCCCCCTCCCTGCAACGCCTGGCCGGCAAGGTCGCCATCGTCACCGGTGCCGCGTCGGGCATCGGCCACGCCAGCGCCCGCTTGTTCGCCGACGAAGGCGCGCTGGTGATCGCCGTCGACCGGCCGGCCAGCGCGATTGCGACCGCCCACGCCGGCCAGCCGCGCATCGTGGCGCTGGCCCAGGACGTGTCGACCGACGAGGCACCGGCGGCGATCGTGGCCGCCGCGCTGCGCGAGGGCGGTCAGCTCGACATCTTGTTCAACAACGCCGGGGTGTCGGCCAACGCGCTGGGCGAGGCCACCACCGACGCGCAATGGGACGACACCTTCGCGGTCAACGCCCGCGCGGTGTTCAGGCTCTGCCGCGCCGCTATTCCCGCGCTGCGCCAACGCGCGGCCGTCACCGGCCGAGCGCGCATCATCAACACCGCCTCGGTGATGGCCGAGCGCACCGACATCGGCCTGTCGGCCTATGCGGCCAGCAAGCACGCGGTGGCCGGCTTGAGCAAGACACTCGCGCTGGAGCTGGGCAAGTGGGGCATCACGGTGAACTACCTGCTGCCCGGCGCCATCCACACCGGCATGACCGCCGCCAGTTTTCAGGACGAGAAGATCCGCGCGGTGTGGGCCAAGAAGGCCGCGCTGCGCCGGCTGGGCCAGCCGATCGACATGGCCCGCGCGGTGCTGCTGCTGGCCAGCGACGAGGCCGACTTCATCACCGGCCACGGCCTGGTGGCCGACGGTGGGCTGACGCTGCGCACCTGAACAGCGGCGGCCGGTGGCGGACGGCCGTGACCATCAGCGCGGCGGTCAGCAGCGGGCGGCAGCGGTGGGCAGCGGCCGCCTTGGGCCATCAGCGGTAAAACGCCTCGACCGTGCCCTTCAGCTTGATCGTCAGCGGCCGGCCCTTGCGGTCGACCGCCTTGCCGGCGGGCACGCGGATCCAGCCCTCGCTGAGGCAGTACTCGTCGACATCGCTGCGCTCCTTGCCGTTGAAGCGGATGCCGATGTCTTGCTCGAACACCGCCGCCACATGGTGCGGGCTGCGCGGGTCGGTGGCCAGGCGGTCAGGCAGTGGCGGCGGCGGTGCGGCCGGCGCCGTGGTGAGGCCGGAGGTGGCGCCGGTGGTGGGACCGGAGGTGGTGTCGGTGGTCGGGCTGGCGCTGTCGTTCATGGGCATCTTCTTGTAGCTTTCGGGCGGGGTTCAGTTCTGCAGGCCGGCGTAGAGGTGCTGCACGTCCTCGTTGGCGTCCAGCGCGGCCAGGAAGCTTTCAACTTCTTCCAGTTGCTCGGCACTCAGGCTGGCCGGGTCGACCGGGTTCTTGGGCTTGTAGCCCAGCTTGGCCGACAAGACCGTGAAGCCCTGCGGCTGCAGCGCGCGGCTGACCAGGTCGAGATCGGCCGGGTCGGTCAAGAACACCGTGACCCCGTCTGCCCCCGCTTCGACATCCTGCGCGCCGGCTTCGATCGCGGCGGTCTCGGGGTCGGGGTGGGCCCCGGCCACCGCGGCTTCGGCCTCGATCATGCCGAGGTGGTCGAAGTCCCAGGCCACCGAGCCCGACGTGCCCAGCTGGCCCTTGCGGAACAGCACCCGCATCTCGGACGCGGCGCGGTTGAGGTTGTCGGTCAGGCACTCGACCATCACCGGCACGCGGTGCGGCGCAAAACCCTCGTAGAGCGCGTGCTCGAAGTGCACCGCCTCACCGCTGAGGCCGGCGCCCTTCTTGATGGCGCGTTCCAGGGTTTCTTTCGGCATCGACACCTTGCGCGCCTGCTCGACCACCAGCCGCAGCCGCGAGTTGGCCGCCGGGTCGGCGCCATGGCGGGCGGCGATCATGATGTCTTTGGCCAGCTTGCCGAACAAGCGGCCCTTGGCGTTGGCCGCCAGGTCTTTGTGTTTGGCTTTCCATTGCGCGCCCATGTGGCTGTCTCCTTGCGGTGGTGGTGGCGCATCGCCATTGGCTTTAAAACAGGCCGACAGTCTTCAGCGCGGCGGCGGCTTCAGGCCCCGTGTTGCCGGGGATTGTCGACGGACAGGCCGCAGCCCTCGAAATCGGCCCCATGGCGCGTGACCAGGCCAGCACCGCGGCTCAGCGCGATGGCGGCGATCTGGGCGTCGAACTGGGCGTCGAACTGCGAGATCGGCCGCCCGGCAACGCGCCGGGCGTGCACCACCTCGGGGTAAGCGGCCGTATTCAATCACAGCAATGCTGTCGCGCGGCGCCCGCCCTGCTCACGCCGCCACCAGACGCCCCGCTGCCGGCGGCCAGCTCGATGCCGCCACGACGATCTGCACCAGCCCCGCGACCAGCCCCAGGCCGACGCCGATGCGCCAGGCCAGCTCATACGAGCCCAGTGCGTCGTAGAGCAGGCCACCGCCCAACGCACCGGCAAAGCTGCCCAGCTGGTGGCCGAAAAAGGCCACGCCCTGGATCATGGCCTGCCAGCGCACGCCGAACATCTCGGCCACCGAGCCGGCCACCAACGGCACCACGCCCAGCCACAAAAAGCCCATCACTGCGGCAAATACCAGGGTCGATGCTGGCGTCGGCGCCACGATGAAATAGGCCGCCAGCGCGACCGACCGCAGAACGTAAATGCTGCCCAGCAGCACCAGCTTGTTCCAGCGCCCGCCGGCCCAGCCAAAAAACAGGCTGCCCAGCACGTTGAAGCCGCCGATCATGCCCAGCGCCTGCGCGCCCAGCATCGGGTCCATGCCGCAGACCGCCAGGTAGGACGGCAGGTGGGTGGTCAGAAAGACCAGCTGCATGCCGCAGACGAAATAGGCCACCGACATGACCACGAAGGCCGGCGTGCCGGCGGCCTGGCGCAGCGCCTGGCGCGCGCTGCCGCGGTCGGCGCTGCCGGGTGCTGGCGGCGGCAACGCGATCTTGTCGGCGCGGCCGGCCAGCCAGGCCGCGGGCACCATGAACAAGGCCAGCACCGCAAAACCCAGCACCCCGGCGCGCCAGCCCAGGCTGTCGGCCAGCACCTGGCCCAGCGGCGCGGCGATCATCGCGCCCAGCGAGCCGGCGGCCGACACCACGCCCAGCACGGTGCTGCGCGCGGTGGGGCTGACCGCGCGGGTGGCCACGCTCATCGCCAGCGCCGAGCCGGTGCAGGCCAGTGAGGCGCCGATCATCAGGCCCGCGCCCAGCACCACGCCGGCCAGGCCTTGCGCGCTGGCCAGCAACAGCAGCGCGGCGACATACAAGGACGCGCCGGCCACCATCATCGGCCGGAACCCCACGCGCACCGCCCAAGCACCGGCCAGCGGTTGCAGCAGACCCCAGGCCAGGTTTTGCACCGCGATGGCCAGCGTGAAGTCGGCCACCGAGATGGCGATGCCCTGCGTGATGGCCGGCATGAACAAGCCCAGGCTCTGGCGCAGGCCCATGCTGAGGCTCAGCATCAGTGCGGCGCAGGCCAGGATCGGCCAGCCGGCACGCAGGCTGCGCAGCGTCGCGAACCGGTTCATGTCAGCCGCTCGGCCGACAAGGTCGTGGGCCGATCCCCCAAGGCGGTGAGCGCCCGGCGCTCGGCCCTCACGCCGTGCGATTCGGCAACGGGTTCAGCCCGCACCAGCGCGCCATGAACAGCGCCAGCACTGCCGTCACCCGCTGCAGGCTGCTGATCGAGACCCATTCGTCGATGCCGTGGATGTCGGCACCCTCGGGGCCGTAGCAGGTGCTGGGGATCTGGCCGTACAGATGGAAGAAGCGCACGTCGGTGGTGGCGGTGCTGGCGAACATCGGCGGCTGCGCGCCGGCGATGTCGTGGTGGGCCTGCATCAGCTGGCCGATCACCGGCTGGGTGGTGTCGACCACGCAACCCTCGGCCTGGAAGCCCTGGTAGCTGATTTCGTATTGCACGCTGCGGTGCTGCGGGTGGGCCTGGTAGGCGGCGCGCAAGTGGTCTTCGACCTGCTGGCGAATTTCAGCGGGCGAGCGGCCGGGGTAGAAGCCCAGCCGCAGGTCGACCCGGCAGTGGGTGGGCACCGACGAGGTCCATTCACCGCCGCTGATGCGGCCGAGGTTGAAGTTGATCGGATGCTGGTGGCCGGCAAAACAGGCGTGGCGGTTGGCCGGCCGGTTCCAGACGGCTTCCAGCTCGCGCAGCGCGTCGACCAGGTGGTTGGCAAAGGCGATTGCCGCAACGCCGGTGTGGGCGTAGGCCGCGTGCACCGGCACACCGTAGACGTCGATGGTCAGCCACATCACGCCCATTTGCGCGGTCATGATGCCCTCGCCGGGCTCGGGGATGATCGCCGCGTCGGCGGTGTAGCCCTCGACCAGACAGGCCAGCGCACCGTTGCCGGTGCATTCTTCTTCGACCACCGATTGCAGCGTGACGGCGGCGGCCGGTTCGTAGCCGAGGCGCTGCAGCGCGCGAAAGGCCAGCGTGTAGGCGACGATGCCGGCCTTCATGTCGGCGGCGCCGCGGCCGTAGAGCTTGTCGCCGACGATGCGGGGTGAGAACGGCGGCGCCGTCCACAGCCGCTCGGCGCCCACCGGCACGACGTCGATGTGGCCGTTGAGGATCAGTGACTTGCCGCGCACCGGCCCCACCGGCTGGTGGCTGCCGACCACGTTGAGCCGGCCTTCATACGGGATGATCGACGGCGAATAACCGGGGTGGTCGCGGATCTTGGCGTCGTCGATCTCGAAGGCGTGGATGCGCAGGCCATTGCGTTCGAATTCGCGGCGGACCAGCGCCTGCGCGCCCTGTTCGGCGCCCAGCAGCGACGGCTGGGCGACCAGCTCGCTGAGCAGGGCCACGGCTTCGTCGCGCTGCACGCCAACGGCCTGGACGATCTCGGATTCGGTCAGCGGGTTCAGGGTGGCGATGTCCATGGCGGGCGGCGGTTTGGGTATGGCAATAGGAATGGGCAGGTGGCGGTGGGCCTGGGCGAAGAACGAGTGGACCACTGGCCAGCGGCGCGGCGCTGTCTTGCAGGCGTCAGCGCACCGGCCGCCACGGCGGTGGGGCTGGCCCGTCAGTGGGTCAGCCGATCAGCCGATCAGCCGATCAATCGCTCAGCGCGTTGGCGGGCCAGGCCGGCGGGTGGCTGCCGGGCGACATCGACGGCCGCTCCCAGCCCGCCGGTGTGGCCGAGAACACCGCCGCATGGCGTATCGCGCGCAAGGTGGCCGGTGCCTCGGGCCCCAGCGCGCTGAAGCCGCAGGCGCTGTGCGCCAACAGCGGCGTGATGTCGGGCCGCTGTGCCGCCAAGCCGTCGGCCACCCGGCCCAGGCTGCGCAACCACTGGCCCACACCGGCCAGCGACACCTGCACCTGCCAGCTGCCGCCCTGGGTGGCGCGGCGCCACAACGCGGCCTGGATGCCAAACGCCAGCAGATGACCGGCGGCGTAGTCGAGGATCTGCATCGGCAGCGCCCGTGGCGCCGCGGGGTCGGCCGCTCCAGCCCCAGCCCCAGCCCCTGCCCGATCTGTGGCTGCAGCGGCGGCGGCGGCCTCACCTTCGGCCAGGTTGAAGCCGGTGGCCGTCTGCACCAGTGAATCGAAACCACGCCGCTCGGCCCAAGGGCCCCGCGCGCCATAGGCCGACAGCGACGCCACGACGATGCCCGGCCGCCGCGCCGCCAGTGCTGTTGCGCTGTAGCCGCGCCCGGCCAGCGCACCGGGCCGGTAGCCCTGCAGGAACACGTCGGCACCCGCCACCAGCGCATCCAGCTGGGCCCGGCCGGTAGCCTCGCGCAGGTCGATCAGCGCCGAGCGCTTGCCCCGGCTCATGTCGGCGATGGCCTCGATATTGGGCAGGTGGGGGCCGTTGACCATCAGCACCTCGGCGCCATAAGCCGCCAGGCAGCGCGCCGCCACCGGGCCGGCCAGGATGCGGGTGAGGTCGAGCACGCGGATGCCAGTCAGTGGGCGCTGTGCGGTGCCGATGGTGGGCCAAGCCAGTGGTGGTGCCGGCGGCGCGCCGGCTATGGCGGTGATCTGCAGCACCGGCTGGCCAGCCAGCGCCTGGCCTTGCGGGTG
>JAYVDE010000099.1:0-2690 GCA_043749575.1 Burkholderiaceae bacterium
CTTCAAGATCACGCTGGCAAGGGCCGCGCTCAACACGGCCACGCTGTTGGCCTGCATGTCGTTCGGCCAGGCGGCCTTCGCGCAGGGCAAGGGCATCGACGATCCGTTCCGCGCCGGCTACAAGAGTACGCTGGCCGGCAAGACCGTCGCCTTCGTGCCCGTGGCCATGGGCTTCGATCTGGCCCAGGGCTGGTTCGAAGGCCTGAAGAAAGAACTCGAGCCCCTCGGCGTGAAGGTGATCTCGCGCGACCCGAACTGGAACACCAACGTCGGCGCGCAGGCGATCACCTCCTTGATCAGCGAGAAGCCCGACGTGATCGTGGTCCACAACCCCGATGTGCAGACCTACGCCAAGCTGCTGCAGCGCGCCGAGGAAGCGGGCATTCAGGTGGTGCAGGTCAACATGCGCTCCAACTACTCGTCAGTGCTCTACGTCGGCGTCGATTGGGTCGATATCGGCGAGAAGGCCACCAATGCCGTGGTGCAGGCCTGTAAGGGCAAGTCGAACAAGATTGCCATCGTGCAGGGTGCGCTGTCGGCAGCGGCCAGTGCCTACACGCTCAAAGGCGTGGAAAACGTGCTGGCGAAGAACCCCGACATCAAGGTCGTTTCCAGTCAGGCCGCTGACTGGGATGCCGCCAAAGCGAAGGGCATCACCCAGACCGTTTTGAAGCAGCACCCCGACCTGTGCGGCATCGTCGGCTTTTGGGATGGCATGGACTCCGGCACCGCAGCAGCGATCAAGGAGGCCGGGCTCACTGGCAAGGTCTTCCTCGCGACCTCCGGTGGCGGCGAGCAAAAAGGTGCCTGCGATGCGGTCAAGGCCAGCGCATTCGACCTCAACCTGAGCTATGACGTGCCGACGCAGGCGAGCAACATGGCCTCGTCGATCAAGTGGCTGCTGCAAAACAAGGGCAAGACCGGCACCGCAAAGGGTTCGATCTACACCACCATCATTCCGATCACGAAGGCGAACGCCTCGATCGAAGGGACTTGTTGGAAGCTGGGCAAGACCTGAGCGCCTGAGCGCTTTTTCCAGCTCCGGCTGCCGCTGAAGCAGGGCCGGGGTCAGGGATCAAAAGTCCCTCACCCCCACCCTGGTCCCAGGCGGTCGAGAGCGCAATTGCCGCTGCGGCGGACAAGGCTCAGCCGCCATGGCCTGAGCCGTGAACGATGGCGCTGAACGATTCGGCCCCGGTGTCATGCCGGGGCCCAGTGTCCGCTTCGACCTGGAGACGCAAGCCCGATGAACGAGACCTTGATCCAACCCCTACCGGCGGGTTCTCACGCCACTGCGCGGCCGGCCAGCCCGCCGCAGCAGCTCAGCATCCAAGACAGCCTGGCCGACCGGATCACGCGCTGGCGCTACGCTTATTGGCCGGACCACGCGCTCGGCGAGATCCTCGCCAAGCGCTGGATGGAGACCGCCATCCCCGTCACCGTGCTGCTGCTGGTGGCGTTTGCGCTGGCGCAGGCGATACCGAATTTCCTGTCGCCGGTGGCGCTGTCGGACACTGGCCGCCAGGCCGGCGAAATCGGCTTCATCGTGCTGGGCATGGCGCTGGTCATGATCGTCGGCGGCATCGACTTGTCGGTCGGTTCGATGTTTGCGCTGACCAACTTCTGTGCCTTGTACCTGATGCACGTGCTGAAGTGGTCGGCCGGCCCAGCGATCGCCGCAACTGTGCTGTGCGGCGCGGCACTCGGTGCCGTCAACGGCATCCTGATCGGCTACTTCCGCTTGCGCGCATTCCTCACCACCCTGATCACCCTGATCATCTACCGCGCGCTTTACGACCTGCTCACCGCCGACTACGCAACCGCGATTGCTGGCGGCCTGCCTGACTCGACCATGTGGGACTTCATCGGCAATGGCGACTGGCTCGGTGTACCCGCCGTGGTCTACGTCTATGGCCTGGTGGCGATCTTCGGCCACATCTTTCTGACCCGTTTGCGTCCGGGCTGGCATGTCACCGCCATCGGTGGCTCGCGGCGCTCGGCCTACAACACCGGCATTGAAGTGCGGCGCACGGTCGCCATGTGCTATGTCGCCTGCGGCGTGCTCACGTCCCTGGGTGGCATTTTCTTTGCGTCGCGCCTGGCCACCGCCGGCGGTGACATCGGCGTCGGCCTGGAAGTGACGGTGCTGACGGCTGCCGTGCTGGGTGGTATCAGCCTGGGTGGTGGCAAGGGCTCGGTGATGAAGGCCCTGGTCGGTACGCTGATCGTGTTGTTGATCATCAACGGCCTGACCACGATGTCGCTGCTGGGCGGCTACAACCGCATGGTGCTGGCCGCCATCCTGCTGCTGGCCGCGGTGATCGACATCCGCTGGCTGAAGAACCGGCATCGCATCGTCAGCAAGGTCTACGTCAGCCCGACCTACCACGGCATGCCGCCCGCGCCATCAACCGCTGCCGACTGCGGTACCAGCTGGGCCCAGAACGACCGGCTGCGGCCGGCGACACCGATTGGCCTGGGCCGCATCGAAGGCCCTGAGGACATCATCCTGGACCGCCACGACAACCTCTACGCCGGGTCGCGCCACGGCGACATCATGCGATTCTTCGCCCCCGACTACGAGCGCATGGAGGTCTTCGCCCACATCGGCGGCACCCCGCTGGGCATGGCTTTTGACCGCGATGACAACCTCTACGTGTGCATCGGCGGGATGGGCCTGTACCGGGTGA
>JAYVDE010000100.1:0-7484 GCA_043749575.1 Burkholderiaceae bacterium
CGAGGATTTGCAACGCCGCAGACCGCCCAAAACAGGGATGACCGCGGCGCGAGGGACTTGTTCAGCGTTGCCTTAGGGGGCTGGCGGGTCGGTGTTTACCTGCAGGCGGCGCGTCGGGGTCGCCGTGCCAGAATGATTTGAGACCCCCCCAGACCAGCCCGCCGCCGCGATGACCGACCTGCCCGAGCCATCCGGCGCCGATGATTCTCCGGTTTTGACCCTGGTCCCGTCTCGACCGCTGGCTTTGGTGGCCTCGGCGGCGGCGGTCGCTGGTTTGGCGGGTTTGGCAGGTTTGGCAGGTTTGGCCGGTGTCGCGGTCCCGACGGCTGAGGCCGCCGTTGCCGATACCGCCGCCCAGGCCACCGCCCGCAAGCGGCCCCGGCCCGGCGAGCGCCGGGTGCAGATCCTGCAGACCCTGGCCGCCATGCTGGAGCAACCCGGCGCCGACCGCATCACCACCGCGGCGCTGGCCGCCCGCCTGCAGGTCAGCGAAGCGGCGCTGTACCGCCACTTCGCCAGCAAGGCGCAGATGTTCGAGGGGCTGATCGAGTTCATCGAGTCCAGCGTGTTCACGCTGGTCAACCAGATCAGCGAGCGCGAGGCCACCGGCGCGCTGCAAGCCCGCCGCATCGTGGCCATGGTGCTGCAGTTCGGCGAGAAGAACCCCGGCATGGTGCGGGTGATGGTCGGTGACGCGCTGGTCTTTGAACATGAGCGCTTGATCGCCCGCATGAACCAGTTTTTCGACCGCCTGGAAGGCCAGCTGCGCCAGTGCCTGCGCAGCCCCGCTGTGGCCGGCGGCTCGGCCAGGCCGGCGGAGGACGCCAACGCGCTGGCGTCCGGCCTCACCGCGCTGGTGGTGGGCCGCTTGCAGCGTTATGCGCGCACGGGCTTTCGGCGCGAGCCGACCGAGCACCTGGACGAGCTGCTGCTGCGCCTGACGACGTGAGGCCACTGCGGTGGGCGCCCGGCGGCCCGCTGCGGATCGACCCCTGGGCCTGTGTGCACCAACCCGAAACCGTGCCTGGCGCCTACACGCTGGCCGGCCATGTGCATCCCTGCGCAGTGCCGCTGGGCCGCGCCGGCGACTGGTTGCGGCTGCCTTGCTTCCATTTCGGCCCGGCCGGTGCGGTGCTGCCGGCCTGACGCGTCGGCCCCTCGGCTCGCTGCGCGCCGGCCTGCCGAGCGCGGGCTCAGCCGCCTCCGCCCATTCAGCCAACTCAGCCGATTCAGCCGGCTGGGGCCGGCTCGACAGCGGCTGCCACTGCGCCCGCCCGCAACGGCGCTGGCAGGCCCGGTCGATACACTTCCACCATGACATCCAGCCCCTTAGACGCCTTCCTCCTCCGCGCCGACCACCTGCTCAAGCGGCTCGAAAACATCCTGCCGCACGCCCTGGCGGCGCCCGACTGGACCGCGTCCATCGCCTTCCGCTACCGCAAGCGCGGCGCCTCTGGCTGGCTGCAGCCGGTGCGCCAGGTGGCAGCCATCGCGCTGAGCGACCTGCAGGAAGTGGGCGGCCAGAAGGAGCGCCTGGTGCGCAACACCGCGCAGTTTGTGGCCGGTGTGCCGGCCAACAACGTGCTGCTGACCGGCTCGCGTGGCACCGGCAAGAGTTCGCTGATCAAAGCCTGCCTGAATGAGTTTGCGGCCAAGGGCCTGCGCCTGATCGAGGTCGACAAGGCCGACTTGGTCGACCTGCCCGACCTGGTCGACCTGGTGGCTGAGCGGCCCGAGCGCTTCATCGTCTTCTGCGACGACTTGAGCTTCGACGAAGGCGAGGCCGGCTACAAGGCGCTCAAAAGCATCCTCGACGGCAGCATCGCCGCGGCCAGCGACAACGTGCTGATCTACGCCACCAGCAACCGCCGCCACCTGCTGCCCGAGTACATGAAGGAGAACCTCTCCTACACCCACACCGACGACGGCGAGGTGCACCCCGGCGAGGTGGTCGAGG
This sequence comes from Burkholderiaceae bacterium, assembly GCA_043749575.1. GTDB lineage: Bacteria > Pseudomonadota > Gammaproteobacteria > Burkholderiales > Burkholderiaceae_C > Pseudaquabacterium. The sequence goes on from JAYVDE010000100.1 coordinate 1,958, forward strand.
AGAAGATCTCGCTGAGTGAACGCTTCGGCCTGTGGATCAGCTTCTACCCGTTCAGCCAGCCCGAGTACCTGGTCATCGTGGCGCAGTGGCTGCGCCATTTCGGCGTGACCGAGGACGTGATCGTCAGCGCCCGCCAAGCCTCGCTGGTGTGGGCGCTGGAGCGCGGCTCGCGCTCGGGCCGGGTGGCCTACCAATTCGCCCGCGACTGGGCCGGCCGCGACCATGGCGCCGACGAAGCGCCTGCCACGGTGGCCGACGACACCGCGCCCGACGGCCTGGACCGTGTCTGAGGCCGAGGCTTCCAGCCCGTTGATCACCTCGGTTGACGGCATCCAGCGCGCTGAGCGGCCGGTCACCGAGGTCGCCGTGGGGGTGCTGATCGAGCGCGACGCGGCCGGCCGCGAAGGCCGCTTTCTGCTGACCAGCCGGCCTGCGGGCAAGGTCTACGCTGGTTACTGGGAATTTCCCGGTGGCAAGTTCGAGCCCGGCGAGACGGTCGAACAGGCGCTGCGGCGCGAGCTGCACGAGGAGCTGGGCATCACCATCGGCGCCGTTCACCCTTGGCAGCAAGCACTGTTCGACTACCCGCATGCCCGGGTGCGGCTGCATTTCTGCAAGGTCTACGACTGGACCGGCCGCTTTGAGATGCGCGAGGCCCAGCAGATGGCCTGGAGCGCGCTGCCGGTGGCCCAGGCGCCGGTGCTGCCCGGCACCTTGCCGGTGCTGCGCTGGTTTGCCGACGAGCGGCGGTTTGGTGGTGAACTGGTCGCGCCGGGCTGATGGCGTCAGGCCGCCAGCACGCCAGCACGGCGGCCGCCAACGCGGCTGCATACCGATTTATCACGCGCAGATTCCCCATTTCGGGTGGGCCGGAGGGGCGGGGGTGTCAGAAGAATCCCCTAGAATCTTAGGAGGTGGCGAGGAACTTACTCGATCCATTTAGACACGGCTGTTCGCGGTTCTGAAGTCAAGCCGGTTTTTTGTCAAAGGGAAACCTGATTAGAAACCTGCCTCAGCCAAGCCCCAGCAGTGGGGTGAAACGAGCGTGTAGGTCGCGGATTCGAGCGTTTGACCAATGTCTTTGCTATGAAATCCGCCGTGTTGGGCCTGAAGCTTCGGCTGAACTACGCCCCGGCGGCCGTGTGCTGAGGCAAGTTTCTAATCAGGAAGGGAAAAGAAAATATGCGTATCCAAATTGCAGTTGCGGTGCTGGCGATTGCCGCCGCGACGGCCGGTTGTTCAACGGCGCCCATCCTGAACGTGAGCGATGCGGTGGTGGCCAGCCCCACAGGCAAGTCGGCAAACAATGAGCAGGTACGCGCCGCCATCGTCCGCGCCGGCGTTGCGTTGGGTTGGCAACTGAAGGATGAAGACCCCAACCTGCTGGTCGGTACGCTGCAGTTGCGCACCCACTCGGCCGTGGTCGAAATCCCCTACTCGGCCAGCAACTACAGCATCAAGTACCGATCCAGCACCAACCTCGACGAAAAGGCCGGCGTCATCCACAAGAATTACAACGGCTGGATCCAGAACCTGAACAAGGGCATCAACGCCCAGTTGTCCCTGCCATGAGTTTGACGAGATCCAGCCCGCTGGTGTCGGCGCGCGACTTGGCGTTTGTCGTGGTACAAGCCGTCGGTCTGGACGGCGTTGATCCAGCCCAGATGGACCTCACGGCGAGGCTGTTTGGTGATGGGCTCGGCCTCGATTCGTTGGACATGCTGGAGATCGCGCTGGTCATCCAGCAGCGCTACGGTGTCAAGCTGAAGGCCGACAACCCGGGCAATGAGGCGATCTTCGCGTCACTGCAGAGCTTGGCCGACCACATTGCGGCTGCCCAGGCAGCATCGGTCCAGTCCGCCAATGGCGCTGTTTGATTCGACGACCGCCACTGCCCTGTGGCAGGCGCTGCCGGTCCTGGCGCTGGTCTGGATCGCGGTCTTTTTTGGTCGCACGCTGCGCGCCGGCCAGACGCCGCTGATCGAGCGCATCGCGCGCGCAAGCCTTCCGGCGCTGAGCCCAAGCCTTTGCCGGTACACGCGCCAGCTGACCGCTGCCTGGTCCGCCTACTTCCTGCTGGCCGCCTTGCTGTCGTTGACGACGGCGCTGCCGTTCGGCCTGACCGGCGCACTGGTGTGGGCCGGATCGTTGCTGCTCTTTGTCGGCGAACACCAGCTGCGAAGCCGGCTGTTTCCCGGCCAGGCGTTTCCCGGCTTGTATCAGCAGGTGAAGGACACCTGGCGTGTCTGGCGCCCCGGTCCTTGAACGCCCCGCCAGTGGCCGCGTGGCCCTTCCTCGACATGCCCTTGCTGGCCGCCGCGAACTGGCTGGACCGTCCGGCTGTCTTTGGCGGCTGCTGCGACTGGACTTGGCGCCAGATCCACACCGCGTCGATCACACTTGCAGGCCGGCTTGAGGGTGTCGCCACGCTGGGCAACCTCTGCAACACGCGTGCAGGATTTCTGGTCACCTGGCTCGCCGCCTTGCGCCGCGGCTGCGTGCAATGGCTGCCACCCTCCGGGGGGCCCGCTGAACTGGCGACGATGCTGCCCACCGGTGGGCAATGCGGGGTCATCGTCGACGACACCGACACCTTGCGCCAACAGCCCTGGGCCACCCAGGTGCCGTGCCTGGTGTTCGACCCGTCGGCGGCGGTGATCGGCGGGTCCGACGCCGAACTGGCCTGGTCACCCGATTGGAATCAACTGCTGGTGAGGCTGTTCACGTCCGGCAGCACCGGCACCCCCGAGCCCCAGGCCAAGTCGTTGGCGCAGTTGGTTTTGGGCGCGCAGGTGCTTGCCGAGCGGCTTGATGCGGCGGTCGACGGTGGCATCGAGGCGCTCGGCAGCATCGTCTGCAGCGTGCCGCCGCAGCACATGTTCGGTCTCGAGGCCTCGGTGCTGCTGTCGTTGGTGGTCGGCCTGCCCGTGCTCGACCGCCGCCCCTTGCTGCCGGCTGATGTGCGCGCTGCCATTGAGCGTGTTGCGGCTGGGGCAGTCTGGGTCGCCACCCCCCTGCACCTGCGTGCGCTGGTGCAAGCGGGCGACGCCGTGGCGCACTGCAGCGCCGTCATCGCTTCGACGATGCCGCTGGCCCTGGCGCTGGCCGCCCGGGCAGAAGGTTTGCTCGGCGCCCCCGTGCTGGAAATCTACGGCTCGACCGAGACCGGCGCGCTGGCGATGCGGCGCACGGCAAGCGATGCCGGCTGGCGCCTGTTGCAAGGGGTTCGGCTTGAGGCGACGGCGCAGGGCACGTTGGCCTGGGGTGAGCACTTTGCGTCGCCGCAGGTGCTGGCCGACACGATCCAGTTCGATTCCTCCGACCGTTTCAGCTTGCTCGGCCGCCAGGGCGATCTCATCAAGATCGCGGGCCGGCGCGCGTCGCTGGCGGGCCTCAACCTGTTGCTGGCGGAGCTGCCCGGCTTGATCGACGGCGTGTTCTACCTGCCGGCCACCGGCGCGGCCGTCGAACGGCTGGTGTTGATCCATGGCGGCGCGGCGCTCGACCGTGCAACGACCGAGGCCTGGCTGCGCGAACGCATGGACCCGGTGTTTCTGCCGCGCACGGTCATCCACGTTGATCGCCTGCCGCGCGCGGCCAATGGCAAGTTGCCACGTTGGGCACTGGACGAGGTCTTCAACGCCTGGGTCGCCGGCAAGGCGCCGCCATGACCCCGGTCGAGTTCGATTTCTGCGTCTCGGCAGACCACCCGTCGCTGCCCGGGCATTTTCCGCAGCAGCCCATCGTGCCCGGGGTGCTGCTGCTCGACCATCTGCTGGCCAACCTGCAGCGGGTGGTGGGCCGCCGGGTCGCGTGCTTGCGGCAGGTCAAGTTCAGCGCGCCGCTGCGGCCGCAGGAGCGAGCCCAGGTGCAGTGCGAGGTCGATGTCGACGCCGCGTCGTTTCGCGTCACCGTGCAGCGCAACGGTGTGGCCGTGACGATGGCTGCGGGCTGCCTGGCGCTGGCGCCCGATCATGGGCCCGCGACATGAAACGATGGACCGAGAAGGCCGAGCGCGGCAGCGCCTGGCTGATGCGGCTGATCGCCTGGCTGGCCCGCAGCATCGGGCGGCCCTTCTGTCGCGCCCTGCTGTACCCCATCGTGCTGTATTTCCTGCTCACTGATCGCATGGCGCGTCGCGCGTCGGCCGAGTTTCTGCAGGCGGTGAGCGGCCGGCCGGCGCAGCGGCGCCAGGTGTTTGCGCATTTCCACAGTTTCGCCGCCACCTTGCTTGACCGGGTTTACATGGCCGCCGGCGACTTCGATCGTTTCGAGGTCGTGATCGAAGGGCTACCGCTGCTCGACCAGGCGCTGCAGGGCGGCCGGGGCTGCCTGTTGCTGGGGGCCCACCTGGGCAGTTTCGACCTGCTGATGCTGGCGCACCGGGCGTTGGACGGGCGCCCGGTCAGCGTGATGATGCGGGTCGACCCGCGGTCGCGGCTGCGGCGCATCGCCGGCATCGACGACAGCGTGCTCAACCTGATCCCGCTGGGCCGGCCCGACAGCTTCCTGCGCGCGCACGAGGCCCTGATTCATGGCGGCATCGTCGCCGCGCTGGCCGACCGGACCGATGGCGCCGCCTGTCTGCCGGCGCGTTTTCTTGGCCGTACAACAGCCCTGCCGACCGCCCCGCATGTGCTGGCCGCGCGCAGCGGCGCTGCGGTTCTGGTGTGCCTCGGGCTGTACGAGGGCGCCAACCGCTACCGCATCGAGTTCGTCGAATTCGGCTTGGGCGCAGCGCGCGACAGCCGCGGCGCCGCCTTGCAGCCGGTGGTCGACCGCTACGCGGCGCTGCTGGAGCAGTACGCGCGGCGCTATCCGCTGAACTGGTTCAACTTCTATCCCTACTGGGATCTCACCGGGGACGTGAAGTGACCTCACGGCGCGGCCGCCGTGGCTGGTTCGTCGTGATGCTGGCCGGCCTGGGCATGGCTGGCGCCCACGCGCTGACCGTGCCTGAACTGCAGCGCCTGCTGAAATCTGGCTCGACCCCCAGCCTGGCCTTCCAGGAAACGCGCGAATCGCCCTGGCTCAGCGCGCCGGTGGTATCGCGCGGCACGCTGCATTCCAGCGCGGGTCTGCTGGAAAAACGCGTCGTCCTGCCTCGGCTGGAAACCTGGCGGCTGAAGACCGACCGGATGGGGTGGGTCGGCCCTGACGGCGTTGCCAGCCGGCCGATCTTGTTCAGCGATGCGCCTGCGGTGGCGGCGCTAGCCAACGCGTTGCGCCTCATCGTGGCCGGCGACCTCGCCGCACTGGAGCTGGATTTCCGCATCGAGCTGCAGGGCGACGAACGCCGCTGGACCGCGCGCCTGCAGCCTCGAAACGCGGCGGTGGGCCGTCAGCTCGACCATCTCGAATTGCAGGGCGAAGCCTCGACCTTGCAGGTCATCATCGTCGCCCTGCCCCAGGGCGAGCGCACCACCACCCGATTGCAACGTTGAGAGCCTGTGAACAAATCCTGCACACCCGCTCGTGCGCCCCAAACGGCACCGGTCGTCGTTGCAAATGCTCGCCGTAGCCCGGG
>JAYVDE010000101.1:0-2685 GCA_043749575.1 Burkholderiaceae bacterium
GCCTATACACCGGCGCAGATCAACGCCAAGAAGGCGGCGATCAACGGCCACCCCGACCAGACCGGTTGCCACGGCTGGTACAACGCCTTTGGCAGCAACGCCAAGGCCGGCACCTACTTCCGCCGCACCGTTGCCGACAACACCAGCGGGGCGATCGTGACCGAGTCGACCTCGACCAACAACTGCCAGTTGCCCACCTCGATGGTCTACGACCCGCTGAGCAACGTGAACGGCGCGCGCTGCAACGCGGCGAGCTGGGCCGAGTCGATCTACGGCAAGGCCGCCGGCTCGGTGGCCGGCAACGACGCCCGCGACAACACGGGCGTGCAGTACGGCCTGAAGGCGCTGCTGACCGGTGCGATCACCGGCGAGGAGTTCGTCACGCTCAATGAGATCGCCGGTGGCGTCGACCGCGACACCAACCTGACCACCGCGCGCACGGTGGCCGACCGGCCGGCGCTGGACATCGCCTACCGCGCCGGCATCGTCACCAGCGGCAAACAACTCGCCAAGACGGCGGTGATCGACATGCGCGGCTGGGACGACACCGCGTTGCTGACCCAGCCCGGCACGGCAAGGCCCCCGGGCAACCCGATCCACTTCGTCTGGCGCAGCTTCTCGAGCCGCGAGCGGCTCGACCTGGAGTACGGCGACCACGGCAACCAGGTGATCTGGCGCTTCGGCCGCGGCGGCTTGCTCTCGCCGGTGCTCGCGCCCGACGCCTTTGCGACGATGGACACCTGGCTCACCAGCTTGAAAGCCGACGCCAGCGCCGCCACCGTCGAGCAGAAAGTGCGCAGCGCCAAACCGGCAACGGCCTTTGACTTCTGCCTGCTGTCGTCCGACGCGGCGCAGACGACGAAGGTCACCGACACCGCCGTCTGCGACGCCGACCCGTTCCTGAAGGCATCGTCGTCACCGCGCCAGGCCGCCGGCGGCAAGCTGTCGGAGAACGTGCTCAAGTGCGATCTGCGCGCCATCAACGCCGTCGAGTACGGCGGGCGTCTCGATGCCGGCCAGCTCACGCGGCTGCAGGGCGTGTTCACGGGCGGCGTGTGTGACTGGACCAAGCCGGGCATCGGCCAGCAAGCCGCGGTCTCGCCGCTGAGCTTCGCGGCCGGCCCGGGCGGGCTGCCGCTGCCGGCAGCGCCGGTGTCCAAAGCCAAATAAACGCGGGGGCGAAAGCCCTGCTGCAGGCACTTTCGAGCGTTCATAAGGTCATTGACGGGGTGGGTCCGCCGTTGCGGGTCGACAGCTTGCCAGCCGGCACACGCCGAACGCTGGGTTGAAGGTCAGCGGCGGCGGCGCGGGTTGCGCGGCCGCCGCTGCCAGCGCCTGGCGCAAGCCGCAGCGCTGACTGTCACCACCACGGGTGGCACCACCGCTGCACCGCGCCCGCTGCAGCCTCAAGCCCGGCGGCCGGCCCGCAAGGCGCGCGGCAACACAGCGCGCACACAAAAACGCCGCCCGAAGGCGGCGTGGGTTGGCGGCTGCTGGCCGTCAGACCCTCACTTGGCGTCGGCGCTGCACTTCTTGACGAAGCTGGTCTTGGCGGCGCCCGCCAGCTTCTTGTCGGCGGCTTGTTTTTCGCAGCCAGCGCTGGCAGGCGGCGCCGCTGCAGGTACCGCAGCCGCCGCTGGTGCGGGTGCCGGTGCCGGTGCGGCAGCAAGCGCGGCCGCTGGCCCACCGTCGGCGGCGCACTTCTTCAGGTAGCTGCTTTTGGCAGCACCGGCCAGCTTCTTCTCGCCGGCGGCCTTCTCGCAGCCGGCGGCAGCGGGCGACGCGGTGGCGGTCGCGGTGGTGGTCGCGGCGGCGGCGGGTGCCGCCTTGGCGGCATCGGCGCTGCACTTCTTGACGAAGTTGGTTTTGGCAGCGCCGGCCAATTTCTTGTCGGCTGCCTGCTTGTCGCAATCGTCGGCGGCGTGAGCCAGGCCAGCGCACAGCAACAGCGCGGCGGCGGCCACGGTGAATTTCTTGAACATGGTGGGTTTCCTCTTCCTCGGGGGGCAGCGGTCTCGGTGGACCGGTTTCGATTGGATCAGAGCGCCCGCCCCAAGGCAATGCACCGCCACGCAGCCGCTCGGCCGCTCGGCGCTTGCTCAGAGGATGCGCCGCGGGTGCGCCAGCAACTCGTGCGCAGCATGCAGCCGGCGCACCAGCACGCGGATGAAAGCCGCGTCAAACAGGTGGCGGGTGGTCGGGCTCAGCACGCCCAGCGACTCTGGCGTGAAGGCGATGGTGGTGGCGGGCTCGGCCACCATCACATCGGCGCTGTGCAGGCGCAGCGCCGGGCTGGGCGCCAGGTAGGCCATCTCGCCGACCGAGGTGCCGGCGCCCAACTGGGCCACCCGCTGGCCGTCGCGGTAAACGTCGATCCGGCCCTGGGCAATGATGTGGAAGGTGTTGCCGGGCTCGCCCTTGCGGTAGAGCGCCGCGCCGAAACGGTGGCGCTGCCACTGCGCGCGGTGCACCACCTCCCACAGCTCGACATCACCGAAGCCTTCAAAAAATTCCAGCGTGCGCAGCAGGTTGAAGCGCTCGGAATCCAGCACGTCTTGCAGTCGGCCCACCGGCACCTCGCCATTGGCCACCAGCAGCGACCACTCGCGGGCAAATGCTTCCCAGCTGGCCGGCCGGTCGGCCGGCCGCTTGGCCAGCGCCTGGCGCAGCAGCGCGTCCATGCGT
>JAYVDE010000102.1:0-2681 GCA_043749575.1 Burkholderiaceae bacterium
GGTGCTGCCGATCGGCCGATCACCGCGCAAGCCGGCGGGCTGAGGCGCTGGTTCACGGGCTGTCAGCCCGTCAGGTGGTCAGCAGGTCAGCACGTCAGAACGTCTCCACGTCAACACCTCAGAGCGTGGACGTTCAGTTCGATGGTCGGTAAAACGGCGCATCGCCCAGGATCGTCGCCCGGTGCATCACCCGGCGGGCTGGCAGGTAGTCGGCGGTGGCGTAGTGCTGGGTCAGGCGGTTGTCCCAGAAGGCCACGTCGCCCCGCTTCCAGCGCCAGCGCACGGTGAATTCAGGCTTGGCCAGGTGGGCGAACAACTGGCGCAGCACGGCATCACTTTCAGCCACGCCCAGCTCGACGATGCGGCTGGTGAAGCCTTCGTTGACAAACAGGCCTTGGCGGCCGCTCACCGGGTGGGTGCGCACGACCGGGTGCTGGCGCGGCGGATGGTCTTGGCGGGCTTGCTCCCAGCGCAGTTTTTCAGCCGGCGTGCGGGCGAAGCGGTGGGCCGGAAAGCTCTTGAGGAAGTCGTGTTCGGCGTTCAAGCCGGCCAGCATCGCCTGCCAGGGCGGGGACAAGGCCTGCCACGCAGCGATGCCGCTGGCCCACAAGGTGTCGCCGCCCGATGGCGGCAGCTGCTGCGCCGACAGGATGGCGCCCATTGCCGGCGCGGCCAGGAAGGTCACGTCGGTGTGCCAGTTGTCGTTGTCGGGTGGGTTGTCGTGGTCGGTGTCGAGCACGATGATCTCGGGCACGCCGGGCGCTTGCGGGTACACCGGGTGGATGTGCAGCGCACCGAAACGCGCGGCCAGCGCACGCTGGGCCAATGGCGTGATCGGCTGGCGGCCGGGCTGGCCTTCGAAGAACAGCACGTGGTGCTGCAGCAGTGCCGCCAGCAGGGCGTCGCGCTGGCCATCGCTGAGGCCATCGGCCAGCGACACGCCGCTGACCAGCGCGCCGATCGCCGGGCCCAGGGCCTGGACGGTGATGCTTGGCGCGGACATCGTCAGCGCGCCTGCAGCCGGGGGCTTGCTCGGACGGTCGTCGGCATCACTTGGCCGCTGCCGGTGCCGCCACCGGGTACTTCGCAAACGCCGCTTTCACGGCAACGTTGACCGCGGCGGGCACGTCGTCAAGCATCTGCTGGTTCACGCTGTCGGTGACCACGCTCTCCCACACCAGCTGCTTGCGTGCGGCGTCAACCACATCGATGTTGAGCGTGCCCTCTTTGTACTGCGACACGGTGGTGTGGTCGGCATAGAGCGGCCAGGTCGAGTACAGGCCGCCGCGGTAGCTGTAGTAGCCCACGCCCATCGTGGGCATGCGGGTGACCAGCAGCTTGTCGCTGAGGGTTGCGCTGAAGTTGACCAGCAGCTGCGGTGCGGCCGGGTCCAGGCGCATGCCGCGGGCTTGCATCTCGCGCTGGGTGGCCGCCTTCAGGTGCTGCGAGACGACGCTCTGGTAGCCACCGCGGTCGGTGCCCAGCGGGCTGACGAAGGCAAAAGTCTTGTAGCCGCTGAAGTCGGCCGTGCGGTCGTAGTCGACCCGCACATCGGGCCCGCTGGCGCAGCCGCCCAGGGCCAGCAAGCCCGCTGCCGCGGCCAGCGGCAGCCAGCGGGTCATCATATGGTTTTGCATGGTGTTCAGCGCTCCGGTAGGTGGGTTCAGCCGCCGGTGACCGGTTTGACCGGCCGCGACCAGCGCTTACTTTAATCCCGCGGCGCCCGGGCTAGGGGCAGGCGGGGTTTGGCAGGCCTGCAGTCCTGCCAGCAAGGCCTGGGCCGGCAGTCGGCCCGCGAGGCCGATGGCCACCACGGCGGCGGTGTCGCCGGGGCGCGGTGGCCCGCGGCGCAGCGTGGCATGCCGGCCGGCGAATTGCAGCTCGGCCCAATCGGTCGCGGTCGCGGTCGCGGGCGCGGTTGCCGTGGCGGTGGCGGTGGCGATGGCGATGGCGGTCGCCGACGCGTCGGGCAGGGCGGCCAGCGGCAGCCGCCCTTTCAGCCGCAGCACGCCCCCCGGCAGGTCGCGCAGCCAGCCGAGCAGCCGGGCGGGGTCGAAGCGGCCTGCGGGCTGCTGCTGCCAGGCCTCGAAGACCTGGCCATGGTCGACCGGTGCAGCCCGCAGGCCGCCGCCATGCGGCTGGTAGAGCGCTGCGGTCAGCAGCGACACCGGCAGCGCCGCTTGCTCGGTGCAGAGCACCGGCGCTGGCGCGGCCTGGCGCGCGGCGGCGTCCTGCGCCACCCAGTGCTGGGCGGCGGCCAGTTGCGCCGCGCTGGCCCGGTCGGCATGGTTCAGCACCACCAGGTCGGCATGGGCCAGCGGGCGCTGCAGGGTGTCGGCCAGCAGCGGGTCGGCCAGGTGCTGGGCCAGCGCGGCGGCATCGACCAGCAAAACCACGCCGTGCAATTGCAGCCGGGGCTCGGCCAGCGCGTACTGGGCGATGCGCCAGGGGTCGGCGACGCCGCTGGCTTCGACCACCACCGCGTCGAACGGTGGCTGGGCGGCCAGCACGCGGCCCAGCGCCTCGGTCAGGTCGTCGCCGATGGTGCAGCAGACGCAGCCATTGCTCAGCGCGATGGTGTCGGCGCCGGCCTGCACCAGCGCGGCCGCGTCGAGGTTGATCGCGCCGAAGTCGTTGACCAGCACCGCCAAGCGCTGGCCGGACAGCGGGCCTTGCGCGGC
>JAYVDE010000103.1:0-2680 GCA_043749575.1 Burkholderiaceae bacterium
AAAGCGCCGAGGGCGGGGGCGTGGTCGGTGGCGGGGCGCAAGCTGCTGCCGATCTTCAAGCACCCGCCCAAGCCCGATCAAGAACTGCCACGTGAGCTGGCCGAGATCGGCCACCACGAGTTCTTCAACCTCCACCCCAAGCCCTGGCGGGAGTTGGACCCCAAGCGCGACTACGACGATTACCACGAGCGCCTGGGCCGCGTTGTCTTCGACTTGATGGAAGCGCTTGAATTGCTGCAGGGCCAGCAGAAGAAGGCCGCGCTGGGCAAGGTCTTCATCGCCAACACCGGACCCGAGCTGCTGCAGGAACGCGAACGCCTGCGCACCGATCTGCGCCAGCGCGGCTTTCTGGTGCTGCCCGAACGCGAGATCTTGTGGAACGCCGACGACCACCGCGAGCGCATCGTGCGCGACCTGTCTGAATCGCTGCTGTGCATCCACCTGGTGGCGCGCACCGCGTCGATCGAGCCGCTGACCCCGGCGCGTGCCCGGGTCCAGCTGGAGCTGGCCCATGCCGAGATGAAACAGCGTGGCCAGCCGGCGCCGCTGGTCTGGATTCAGCCCGCCGCTGACACCGATGTCGGCACGCGCCCACTGATCGACTACATCGAGAACGAGCTGGCCAACGAGGGCGTCGACTACCTGCAGGGCAGCCTCGAAGACCTGAAAACGCTGCTGCTCGACAAGCTGCCCAAACCGGTGCTCACGACCAAGACGCCGCCCAAGCCACGTGATATTGCGGTGTTGGTCGAAGACGGCGACCTGGCCGACCTGGGGCCGCTGAAAACGCTGCTGGCCGACCAGCTGGGGGTCGAGCCGCGGCCGCTCAAGTTCAGCCGGGCCACGCCGAAAGATGATGAGCGGCTGGCCCGCACGCTGGCATCGTGCCAGCAGGTGATCATCTTCTGGTCGCGCCAGTCCGAAGACTGGGTGTTCGACATGATGGACCTTGACACACTGGCCGACCGGCTGGGCCCCGACCGCTTGTGCATCTATGCCGGCGGCGAAGATTCGGCCGAAAAAAGCAGCTTTGCCACCAAAAAGGCGCGGCTGGTGTCGGGTGTGGTCAGCGCCGGTGAGGCCGGCTTGCGCGGCTTCCTCGACGCGTTGCCGGTGGCGTCCTGATGACGAGCACGCTCATCGGCATGGATGTTCTTGCGCTGATCGCGGCCAACCCGTTCCCGGGGCTGCGTTCGTTCAAGCCGGGTGAGGCCGACCGCTTTTTCGGCCGCAGCCAGCAGATCGATGAGCTGGTGGCCCGGCTGGCCGAGCGGCCGCTGGTGGCGGTGTCGGGTGCCTCGGGCTGCGGCAAATCGTCGCTGGTGCTGGCCGGCCTGCTCAACGAGCTGAAGCGCCGCCACGACGAGGATTTCGAGACCGACTGGCGGCCGGTGGTGATGCGCCCGGGCAACCGGCCGATCGCCAACCTGGCCGCGCCACTGGCCGCCGCGATGATGGGCCTGGACGCGGCCAGCGGGCCGGCCGCCGACCTCAGCGACGACGACCGGGCCGCGCTGGAACAGCGCACCGCGTCGCTGGTGGGCCAGCTGCGGCTGGGCGGCCTGGGCCTGGTCGAAGCCGTGCGCCAGTCGCGCTTGCCGGCCCGGGCGCGGGTGCTGGTGGTGGTCGACCAGTTCGAGGAGATCTTCCGCTTCAAGCGCATGGCCGACCCCGACGAGGCCGCGGCCTTTGTCAAGCTGCTGCTGCAGGCCGCCGCCGACCCCGATTCACCGGCCAGCGTGGTGCTGACCCTGCGCTCGGACACGCTGGGCGCCTGCGCCGATTTTCGCGACCTGCCCGAGGCGGTGAGCCGCGGTGGCTACCTGGTGCCGCGCCTCAAGCGCGAGCAACGCAAACAAGCCATCGTCAAGCCGGTCGAGTTGCGCGGCGCCCAGATCGCGCCGCGGCTGGTGCAACGCCTGCTCAACGATGTCAGCGACGACTTTGATGATTTACCGGTGATGCAGCATGCGCTGGCCCGCACCTGGCAGCGCTGGGCCGAGGCCGGCGGCGGCGGGCGGCCGATCGACATCGAGGACTACGAGGCCACTGGCGGCGCGGCCAGCGCGCTGAGCGATCATGCCGACGAGGCCTGCCGCTCACTGGGCGCGCTGGGTGAGCCCGGCGGCGTGGTCGAGCGGGTGTTCCGCGCGCTGACCGAACGGGTCGCCGAGGGCACCGAGGTGCGCCGGCCGCTGGCCTTCGACCAACTCTGCGCGGTCTGCGGTGATGGCTCCGAGCAGGCCATCGCCGACCTGACCCAGGTGGTCGAACGTTACCGCCGGCCCGACACCGCCTTTCTGGTGCCCGGCGCCGAATGGCCGTTGGCGGCCAACCCGGTGATCGACATCTCGCACGAAAGCCTGATTCGTCAGTGGACGCAACTGCGCGGCTGGGTGGCGGCCGAGGCCGCGGCCGCGGCTGAGGCCGGCCGGCTGGTCGAAGACAGCCGCCGCCACGCCCAAGAAGGTGGCGAGTTGCTGCGCGGCCGCAGCCTGGAGCGGGCCGGTGAATGGCAGCGCGCCAACCACCCCACGGCGGCCTGGCTGCAGCTGTGCACGGGTGGCGGCGTCGACGAACCCAGCGCCGCCCCTGCAGCGCGCTTCCAGGTCTTGCAGGCCTACATCGCCCTGAGCGCGGCCACTGAGGCGCGAGGCCGCCGGCAGCGGCGGCGCCGCAA
>JAYVDE010000104.1:0-2677 GCA_043749575.1 Burkholderiaceae bacterium
CCCTGACGAAGAACCCGACGATGGACTTGATCATCTGGCGCCACGCCGAAGCCCGTGATCTGCCCGACGAAGCCCCCACGGCCGAAGCCGACCTGGCGCGCCCCTTGACGCCACGCGGCGAAAAGCAGGCCCACCGCATGGCCGAGTGGCTGAACCGCTTCCTGCCCGACAGCACCCGCATCCTCGTCAGCCCGGCCTTGCGCACCCGGCAGACGGCAGATGCGCTGGGCCGCAAGTACCGCACGGTGGACGCGCTGGCACCGGGTATCTCGCACACCCAGGCGCTGGCCGTATCGCGCTGGCCCGACAGCCGCGAGCCGGTGTTGCTGATCGGCCATCAGCCCACCTTGGGCCAGCTGGCCGGTTACCTGATGGGCGGCGCGGCCAGCTTGGACGGCCCGCCCTGGGCGGTGCGCAAGGGCGCGGTGTGGTGGTTGCGCCACCGCGACCGCGACGGCGTGGGCGAGGTGGTGCTGGTGTCGGTGCGCACGCCCGACAAGCTCTGAGCTGACAGCGCCCCGGCCGCGGCGGTCCGCGGCGGCTCCCGGCACTGGCGTCGCGCTGCGCCGCGCCGCCAGTGCCGGCCAGCTCGCGTCAGCCCGGCGCCAGCACCAGCCGGGGGCTGTCCTGCCGTGACCAGCAGTCGCTCTCCTCGCGCAGCAGGTGCACCGTGCGCGGATGGCTGTCGGCCCAGGTCGACCGGTAGGCCAGCCGTGCCGCGCGACCCTCGCGCTTGAGCCGCAGCGCTTTGATGTCAACGGCGCCCCGCGCGTGGCATTTGATGAGCGCCAGCCGCAGCGCCAGCACCTGCCAGGCGAAGCGTTCGCTGCACAGTTGCGGCTCGATCTTGCGCAAGCCGCCACGCTGGCCCAGCACCAGCTCGGCGATGCGGCGTTGCTGGCTCTGCGAGAAGCCGGGTGCGTCGACATGGCCCATCAGATAGGCGCTGTGGCGGTGGTGGTCGTGGTGCGAGACCATCAGGCCGATCTCGTGCAGGTCGCAAGCCCAGCCCAGTTCGCGCAGCGATTCGCCATCATCGGCCGAGGCCATGTCGGGCAGCGCGCTGCTCAACAGTGCCGTGGCCACCGACCGAACCCGCGCGGCCTGCGCCGTGTCGACGTCGAAGCGTGTTTGCAGCGCCGCCACGGTCTGGTCGCGCAGGTCGCCGCCGTTGGCATGGCGCCGCGCCGCGTGGCGCTCGTGCAAGTCGACGATCACGCCCTGGCGCAGTGCTCCCTTGGCCGGCCGCAGCTCGGTGATGCCGAAGTGCGTGGCCAGCGTGTAGAGCAGTGCCAGCCCGCCGCCGATGATGGCCTTGCGGTCCTCGCGCAACGAGGGCAAGGACAGCTTGTCGATACTGCCCGCCGCCAAGCACTGCGCAATACACCAGCGCAGGCCTTCGGGCGTGATCGTGCCGTCGGTGATGCCGGCCGCGGCCAGGATTTGCGAGACCGCACCGGCCGTGCCCGACGAGCCCAACGCCTCTTGCCAGTGGCGCGGCGCAAAGGGTTCAAGCGCTTCTTCAAGCTCGGCACCGGCGGCTCCCTGGGCATCGCGGAAGCGCTGCTCGGTGAACAGGCCGTCCGGGAACCAGCGCATCGACAGGCTGACACTGCCGACCTTGAACGATTCAACCACGCTGGGGGCGCGGGCCCGGCCCAGGATCATCTCGGTGCTGCGCCCGCCGATATCGATCACCAGCCGGTCGGCGGCGCTGGGTTGCAGGAAGGACACGCCGGCGAAGATCAGCCGCGCTTCCTCGCGGCCGCTGACCACTTCGACCGGGAAGCCCAGTGCGGCCTCGCCGCGGACCAGGAAGGCGTCGCGGTTGCGGGCCTCGCGCAGTGTCTGCGTGGCCACGGCGCGCACCTGCGACGGCTCGAAGCCGCCCAGCCGCTGCGCGAACATGCGCAGGCACTCCAGCCCGCGCTGCGCCGCCTCTTCGGTGAGGTAGCCGTTGCTGTCGAGCCCGCCGCCCAGGCGCACGGTCTCTTTCAAGTAGGCGATTCGCCGGTAGCGGCCATGCTGCAGCTGGGCGATTTCGAGCCGGAAACTGTTCGATCCGATGTCGATCGCAGCCAGAGGCGCCGCGGCGCTGGGGGAGCGAATAGTCATGATGTTCGGCATGCTACCGGCAAAGCCGCGCCACCCTGCCACACTTGCCAAGGCGCTTGCTAGGATACTTGGGGCCCAACTCCGACCCCATCGAGGGAACATCATGTCGCGCCAAGATTTCGATAGCTTGACTCCCAGCCGTGATTTCAGCCGACGCGATTTCGTGCGCAGCTCGGTCGGCAGCGGTTTTGCCGCCGCCATGCTGCCGGTGATGGCGCAGACCGAGGTCAAGACCGACACCGTGGGCCTGATCGCCGGCGAGGTCACCATCCCGGTTGGCGACTTCAAGATGCCGGCCTACCGCGCTGCGCCGGCCGACAAGGCCAACGCCCCGCTGGTGCTGGTGATCAGCGAGATCTTCGGCGTACACGAGCACATCGCCGATGTGGCCCGGCGCTTGGCCAAGGCCGGTTACTACGCGGTGGCGCCCGAATTGTTTGTCCGCCAGGGCGACGCCACGTCTTACGGCGAGATCGCCAAGCTGATGGCCGAAGTGATCAGCAAGGTGCCCGACGCGCAGGTGATGGGCGATCTGGACGCCACCGTGGCCTGGGTCCAGGCA
>JAYVDE010000105.1:0-18466 GCA_043749575.1 Burkholderiaceae bacterium
CTGGTCGACCGATTGGTCGATCACCCCGGCCTTGACGGCTTCAAGCAGGGTGAGGAATTCTTTCACCGACACGGGCAGCTTGGCCGCGCGCAAGGTGTAGAAGAAGTTGATCAGCATCGTGCGGTCTTTCGCGGGCTGCGGCGGCCCAGTAGACCAAGCATACCCACTTCCGTGGGGGTCACCCTGACGCTAGGGCGACCCGCGCTGTGGTGGAATCAAAACGATGGAAACGCTGGCTTACCAACTCACCGCCTACAGCGCCGCCGAGGTGGCGTTGTTGCTGGTGGCCTTGCAGTATTTTGTGCTGGCGCCGGCCTGGGTCGTGGCAGCGCTGGTGCTGCCGGGTGATCGGCGGGCGGCGGCTTGGTGGGCGGTGTATTCGGGCGGCAGCGCGGTCGGCCTGCTGCTGATCGTCATCGGCATGCACGAGGCGCACGCGGCCTTCCGCGCGACGGGCAACGTCATCGTCTTCGCGTCCACCCTGGCGCTGCTGCGCGGCATCTGGTCCTTCACCGGCCAGCGCGCCTGGACCACCGTGCAGCTGGCCCTGCTGGTGACAACCGGCGTGTTCTGCTGGCTGGCAATGGACCCGGCCTGGGTCTGGCTGCGCATTACGGTCGTGGCCGCGATGTGGGCCGGGCTGTACCTTTGGGCGGCGGTAAACGTGTGGAGCCACGTGCAGCGTGTCATGCGCCAGCGCTGGGGCTGGCTTTATGCCGCGCCGATGCTGCTGGCGGCGGTGATGCTCGCGCTGCGCAGCCTGCGCGCGATCGGGTCGCCCGAGACCGTGGTCTACGAGGTCGAGCAGAACACCGTGCTCAGCGTCGGCTCGTCGATCACCGGGCTGGTGGCGGCGCTGCTGTTGCAGATGATGCTGGTCAGCTTGCTGGTGTCGCGGCTGGTCGGCCGGCTCGATCGCCTGTCGCGCCACGACCCGCTGACCGGCCTGCTCAACCGCCGCGCCATGGGCGAACTGCTGGCCCAGGAAGAACAACGCGCAAGCCGCCTGGCCGGGCAGGCGGGCGGGCAGGCAGGCGGCCAAATGGCCGTGCTGATGATCGACATCGACTATTTCAAGCGCCTCAACGACAGCTTCGGCCATGCCACTGGTGACCGCGCGCTGCAGCATCTGGCCACCTTGATGGGTTCGCGGCTGCGCGACATCGACCACCTGGCGCGTTGGGGCGGCGAGGAGTTTCTGGCGCTGCTGCCAGCCACCACCGGCGCCGACGCGCTGGCGCTGGCTGATCGGCTGTGCGAGCGGGTGCGCAACCTGCCCATGCTGGCCGACGGCACGCCCCAGCCGCTGACCATCAGCATCGGCGTGGCCGAGTGGCTGGGGCCGCACGACAGCCTGGTCAACCTGCTGGGCCGGGCCGACCGGGCCTTGTACAAGGCCAAGCAGTCCGGCCGCGACCGGGTGGTTTCCGGCCTGTCGTCTGCACCACTGGCGGCCGTCAAGTCGGCCTGAGAACGCTAGCGCGCTTTGCCTTTGATTTTTTCGGGCTTGGTCGCGCTGCCATGGCGCTGCAGCCAGCCGAAAAACTCTTGCAGCCACAGCCTGGCGTTGCGTGGCTTGACGATCCAGTGGTTCTCGTCGGGAAACCACAGCAGCCGCGCATCGATGCCGCGCGCCTTCAGCGTGTTGTAGTGGGCCAGGCCCTGGGCGTCGGGCACGCGGTAGTCGAGTGCACCATGGATCACCAGCGTGGGCGTGCTCATGGCCGCGGCAAAGGTGTGCGGGCTCTGCGATTGCACCTGCGCCAGGTCGTCCCAGTACCAGCCGCCCAGCTCCTTGGCATGCCAGGCCCAGCCGTCGTCGGCGAACATCGCCGTCCAGTCGAAGCAGCCGGCGTGGCAGACATAGGCGGCATAGCGGCCGTCCGGCCCGCCGGGCAGGTGGCCGTTCATCCACGCCACCATGAAGCCGCCGTAACTGCCGCCGCTGGCGTACACCCGCTTGGGATCGATGTAGGGGCGCTTGAGCAGCTCGGTGGTGGCGACCTCGATGTCTTGCAGCTCCAGTTCACCCCAGCGGTGGCTGATGCTGTCGAGGAAAGCCTGGCCGAAGCCGGTCGAGCCGTGGTAGTTGACGACCGACACCACGCAGCCCTGTGCGGCGAACAAGGCGCTGTTCCAGCGGTAGTGCCAGTTGTCGCCCACCGCAGCATGCGGCCCGCCGTGGATCACCTGCAGCAGCGGCCAGGTCTTGTTCGCATCGAAGTCGGGCGGATAGAACAGCCAGACCTGCACCGGGTCGCCCAGCGCACCGGTGACGCTGATGGCCTCGTGGCGGCCCAGCGCCAGCTTGGCCATCTGCGTGTCGTTGAAGGCCTCGATGCGGCGCGCTGGCACGCCGGCCACATGGGCATGCAGTCGCGCCGGGTGGTCGGCCGCGTCGGCCAGCGTCACCAGCGTGCCGGCGGCCTTGCCGAAGCCCAACACCGTGCCACCGCGCACCACGATCTCGGCCCGCCGGTCGGCGATGTCGAAGCGCCACACATGGCATTGGCCTTGCTGCTCGGCGCTGAACAGCAGCGACTGGCCGTCGTCTTCCCAATGCAGCGGTGCGTTCACTGCGTGGTCCCACTCGGCGCTGACCACCTCGACCGGCTGGCCGGGCGTGACCACCGCCAGCTGCGCCGGCATGGTGTGCTTGACCGCCTGGTGGCTGGCGGTGAAGGCGATCTGCCGGCCGTCGGGGCTGTAGCGCGGGTGCTTGAAATCCCAGCCCACGTCTTGCGCCACGGTCTCGAAGCGGCCGCGTTTGAGGTCGAGCTCGGCCAGCGCGAAGCGGCCGTCCATGCGTTTTTCGGGCGCCGGGTCGTAGGCGAAGACCAGCCGTTTTCCGTCGGGCGAGATGTCGAAGCTGTTGGCGTCCGGGTCGGCGCGCACCAGCTCGTAGGCGGTGCCCTCGAACAGATCGCTCAGCTTGCCGGTGGCCAGGTCCATTGTCAGCAAATGCGGCACGCGGCCGGCCGGCAGCATGTGGTCCCAGTAACGGTAGACACCGTCGCGGGTGGCGATGCCGGTTTCCTTGCGGGCCTTGAAGTCTTTCATCGCCCGGGCCTGGGCCTTGGCGCCCTTCAGATCGGGCCAGACCCAGGAGACAAAGACGATGCGCCGGCCGTCGGGGCTCCAGCGGAAGGCCTCGATGCCGGTGGTCACGTCACCGATGCGCTGCGCCTCGCCGCCATCGACCGGGATGACGTAGAACTGCGGTGATTCGTCCTTGTGGCCCTGCTGCTCGCGTTTCGCGACGAAGCCGATGCGGTCGCCGCGCGGCGAGAACTGCGGCGCGCCGTCCTTGTCGCCGCATTGGGTGAGGGGCCGCGGCGCGCCGCCCAATGTGGACAGCAGCCACAGCGCACTGCTGGCGGTGTTGTCGTCCATCGAGTAGCGGCCCAGCGCGCAGACCACCTGCGCGCCGTCGGGCGACAGGCTGGGCGGGCCCGGCCGTTCCAGCCGCCAAAGGTCGTCCACCGTGATCGGCTTTTTGCGGGCCATGGGGTCTCCTCGTGCAGGGTGGGAACAGGCTTTGGTGGCCGCTTGCGCCAGCCGGCTTAGCGCGGTCGTTCGAGCTGGAAGTCGAGGTGGCCGCGCACCGTCGGCCATTCGTCGGCGGTGATGCTGTAGACCGCGGTGTCGCGCAGCGTGCCGTTGGACGCCCGCTGGTGCTTGCGCAACATGCCGTCGAACTGCGCGCCCAGGCGCTCGATCGCGCGCCGGCTCTGGCTGTTGAAGCGGTGGGTGCGGAACTCGACCGCGATGCACTGCAGCGCCTCGAACGCATGCGCCAGCAGCAGCCGCTTGGCCTCGGTGTTCAGCGGCGTGCGCTGCACCCGGCTGGCATACCAGGTGGAACCGATCTCGACCCGCTGATGCACGGGGTCGATGTTCATGTAGGTGGTCATGCCGACCGGCTGGCCGCTGGCGTCGAGCACCGCCCAGGGCAGCATGCTGCCGGCCGCCAGCAGGCCCAGCCGGCGGCTGATCTCAGCGGCCACTTGCGCGGGCGCCGGGATCGCGGTGTACCAGAGCTGGCTCAAATCACCATCGGCAGCCGCTTCGGTCAACGCCGCGGCGTGGTCGGCGTGCAGCGGCTCCAGCCGCACGTGGCGGCCCTGCAGGGTGACAGGCTCGGGGATGCGGGGCAGGGCCATCGGTTCACT
Organism: Burkholderiaceae bacterium; assembly: GCA_043749575.1. Classification (GTDB taxonomy): domain Bacteria; phylum Pseudomonadota; class Gammaproteobacteria; order Burkholderiales; family Burkholderiaceae_C; genus Pseudaquabacterium. Next base: position 4,173 of record JAYVDE010000105.1, read on the forward strand.
CCTTGGTCAGCAGGCGCCGGGCACGCCAGCGCAGCGAGGCCCACTTGCCCAGGCCGCAGCCTGCCAGCAGGAAGGCCCAGCCGATCATCGCGCGGCTGTCAAAGGGGCCGGGCGCCAGCACGTCGAAGCCGAACAGGCGCCCGACTTGCCAACCTGCCAACGCACCGCCGACAAAGCCGACGGCGTCGACCAGCCCTTCGGCGAGTGCATCCTTGGCGTTCTTGGGCATGGCGATCAGCGCGTGGGCGATTTGCGTCGCGAGCGTGTCGAGCTCGGGTCGAGGAGCGCAGCCGTACACCTGTACGGCGAGCACCGCAGGCCCGAGATCGACAGGCGCAGCAGCAAAGTGCCCATGCGCTCAGCGGTTGTGGCGTTGCATGAACACCAGCTTCTCGAACAAGGTGACGTCCTGCTCGTTTTTCAGCAGCGCGCCGACCAGCGGCGGCACCGAGACCTTGTCGTCCTTGCTCTGCAGCGCTTCGAGCGGGATGTCCTCGGCCACCAGCAGCTTGAGCCAATCGAGCAGTTCGCTGGTGCTGGGCTTTTTCTTCAGGCCGGGCAGGTTGCGCACGTCGTAGAAGGTTTTCATCGCAGCGGTCAGCAGCTCTTTTTTCAGGCCGGGGAAGTGCACGTCGATGATGCTCTTCATCGTGTCGGCGTCGGGGAACTTGATGTAGTGGAAGAAGCAGCGGCGCAGGAAAGCGTCGGGCAGCTCTTTCTCGTTGTTGCTGGTGATGAAGACCACCGGGCGGTGGCGCGCCTTGACCAGCTCGCGGGTCTCGTAGACGTAGAACTCCATGCGGTCGAGTTCACGCAGCAAGTCGTTGGGGAACTCGATGTCGGCCTTGTCGATCTCGTCGATCAGCAGCGCCACTTGGTGGTCGGCGTTGAAGGCTTGCCACAGCACGCCCTTGACGATGTAGTTGCTGATGTCCTTGACCTTTTCGGCGCCTTCAACACCGGACAGCTGGCTGTCGCGCAAGCGACTCACGGCGTCGTACTCGTAGAGGCCTTGCTGGGCCTTGGTGGTGCTCTTGACGTGCCACTGCAGCAGCGGCATGTTCAGTGCAGCGGCCACCTCCTCGGCCAGCATGGTCTTGCCGGTGCCGGGCTCGCCCTTGACCAGCAGCGGGCGCTTCAGTGTGATGGCGGCGTTGACGGCCAGCATCAGGTCTTGCGTGGCGACGTAGTTGTCCGATCCTTGAAACTTCATGGTTTGGGCGACCGCGGAGGTCGTGTCAAAAGGTGGGAAGAAAGGTGCCAAAAAAGGGTCTGACGAACAGCGCCCGCAGGCTCCAAATGAGTATAAGGGTCACCTCTATAATCACCCGTCATCCAGATGACAGCCGTCAACACGGCCAGCCCGCCAACCGGGCAGGCCGTGGTTTCGGCAGCCACTGGGCACCACCTCTTCCGCAGCGACCCATTCAGCCCGCCAGACAATGAAAACAGCGTCTTACCTGCTTCCCCTGGTGCTGGCCGCGGCCGGCCTGTCCTCACATGCACAGGCCCAGCCGGTCGGTGACGCCGCCAAGGGCGCCACCAAGGCGGCGATGTGCATCGGCTGCCACGGCATCGTCGGTTACCAGGCCACCTTTCCCGAGGTTTACAAAGTGCCGATGTTGGCCGGCCAGAGCGGCAAGTACGTGGTCAGTGCGCTGACCGCTTACCAGAAGGGTGACCGCAAGCACCCGACGATGCGCGGCATCGCGGCTTCGCTGAACGAGCAGGACATGGCCGACCTGGGGGCCTTCTATCAAGCCCAGGGCAAGGCGGCCGGCCTGGCCGCCGTGCCCACCACCCTGGCCAAGCCGGTGCCCGACGCGCTGAAAGACCGCATGGCCGCCTGTGTGGCCTGCCACGGCGCCAACTTCAGTGCACCGATCGACCCCAGCTACCCGCGCCTGGCCGGCCAGCACGCCGACTACCTGTACGCCTCGCTCAAGGCCTACCAGACCGACGGCAACCCCCACGTGGGCCGCAACAATGCATCGATGCGGACCCAGGTGGTGCAAGAGGCTGATGGCAAGAAGAAGCTGACCTTCAGCAACGCCGAACTCAAGCAGGTGGCCGGTTACCTGGCCTCGCTGCCGGGTGAACTGGCGGTGGTGCCGCAATCGCGTTTTCGCTGACACGTTTTCGCTGAAGCGATTTCGCAAACGTGCTTTCGCTGACACGCTTTAGCTGACGCGATATTGCCGACACGCTGTCGCTGACACGTCCTGCTCCCGCTGCAAGCCGCTGCACTGCCAGCGGCTTTTTTCTGCCCTCAGGGCTTGAGCTTGCGCCATATCGACCGATAAGCCGTCTAGACCATGGACGCGCGAGACAACCCTCTAAAGAAAATCCCGGTGGCCGAGTTGCGCCTGGGCATGCACCTGCATGCCTTCGAAGGCAGCTGGCTGGACCATCCGTTCTGGACGACGCGGTTTGTGCTGAAGGACAGCGCCGACATCCGCCGTGTCCTCGAGAGCCCGGTGCGCGAGTGCTGGATCAACACCGACCGCGGGCTCGACCTGGCCGACGAGCCGGCGCCTGACCCGGCCGCTTCGAACCGGAACGACAGCCCAGCCCTTGCGCCCACACCACCCACACCACTCACTGCGGCCACCGCAGCTTTCGCGCTGACATCGCCCACCCCGGCGCCGCCTGCCGAGCGGCCGGCGAGCACAGAGATGACCGAAGAACTGCGCCAGGCCGCCCGGCTGTGCGCGCGGTCCCGCGAGGCGGTGACCACGATGTTCAGCGAGGCCCGCATGGGCCGCGCGCTGGACGCCGAGCGCTGCCTGCCGCTGGTCGACGACATCACGCAGTCGGTGTTCCGCAACCCGGACGCGCTGGTCAGCCTGGTGCGGCTGAAGACCCAGGACGACTACACCTACATGCACTCGGTGGCGGTGTGTGCGCTGATGGTGGCGCTGGGCCGCCAGATGGAGCTGGACGATGTCGCCTGCCGCGAGGCCGGTTTGGCCGGCCTGCTGCACGACCTGGGCAAGGCGGCAATCCCGCTGGACATCCTGAACAAGCCTGCCAAATTGACCGACGACGAGTTCAAGGTCATGCGCACCCATCCCCAGCGCGGCTGGCAAATGCTGCACGACGGCCACGGCGCCAGCCAAGTCGCGATGGACGTCTGCCTGCACCACCGCGAGCGCATCGACGGCGGCGGCTACCCGCACCGCCTGCCCGGCGAGCGGTAGTCCACCTTGGTGCGCATGGCTGCGGTGTGCGATGTCTACGACGCCATCACTTCGAACCGGCCGTACAAATCGGGCTGGGACCCGGCGCATTCGATCGCCCAGATGGCGTCGTGGCGGGGCCATTTCGACGCGAACGTCTTCCACCACTTCGTGCGCAGCTTGGGCATCTACCCGAACGGCTCGCTGGTGCGGCTGGAATCAGGCCGCCTGGCGGTGGTGATGGAGCAGAACCCGCAGGCGCTGACCGCGCCGCTGGTCAAGGCCTTTTTCTCGACCTTGACCCAGCAGCAGATCCTCCCGCAGTTGCTCGACCTGTCGCAAGGCGCGCCCGACCGCATCGTCGACCGCGAACCGCCCGGCCGCTGGAACTTCCCACAGCTCGACGCCTTGTGGGCCGGCGACGAGGCCGTGCGCCGCGGCCGCTGACCTGTCGACCGCCACGGCGGTCAGCGCTTCGGCTTGAAGCGGCCCAGCAGCAACGCGTTGGTGACCACGCTGACCGACGACAGCGCCATCGCCGCGCCGGCCACCATCGGGCTCAGCAGGCCGAAGGCCGCCAGCGGCAGGCCCACCACGTTGTAGGCGAAGGCCCAGAACAGGTTCTGCCAAATCCGCCGGGTGATGGCGCGCGACAGCTGCAGCGCCTCGACCACCAGCATCGGGTCGCCGCGCAGCAGCACCAGGCCGGCGGTCTGCATCGCCACGTCGGTGCCACCACAGTCGGCATGGGTCATCGCCAGGCCGACGTCGGCGGCGGCCAGTGCCGGCGCGTCGTTGACGCCGTCGCCCACCATCGCCACCCGCTCGCCTGGGGCCAGGCCCTCGCGCAGCGCCTGCATCACGCTGGCCTTGTCGGCCGGCAGCACCTCGGCGCGCACGTCGGTGATGCCGACCTCGCGCGCCAGCGCCTCGACAGCGCCGCGGTTGTCACCGCTGACCAGCACCGCGCGCAGGCCTTCGCGCTGCAGTGCGGCCACCGCGGCGGCCGCGCCGGGCTTGGCATGGTCGCCGAAGGCCAGCAGGCCGAGCGCGCGGGGGCGTTGGCCCGGCGACAGATCGGCCAGCCAGGACACGCTGCGGCCCTGCGCGCCCCAGGCCTGGGCCCGGGCCGACAGCGTAGCGTCGGCGACGCCCAGTTCGGCCATCCAGACGCTGCTGCCCAGCTTCAGGGCACGGCCGTTGACCTCGCCTTCGATGCCGCGGCCGGCCACGGCCTGCGGCGTGTCGGCCTTGGCCACCACCACGCCGGCTTGGGCGGCGGCCTGCAGCACGGCACGGGCCAGCGGGTGCTCGCTGGCGGCCTGCAGCGCGGCGGCCAAGGCCAGCAATTCGTCGGCCGTGACACCCTCGGTGGCCAGGCGGTCGACCAGCGTCGGCTTGCCCTCGGTCAGCGTGCCGGTCTTGTCGAAAGCGACCACGGTGACCGCCCGCATCAGCTCCAGCGCCTGGGCGTCGCGCACCAGGATGCCGCGGCGCGCCGCCAGCCCGGTGCCGACCATCAGCGTGGCCGGGGTGGCCAGGCCCAGCGCGCAGGGGCAGGCGATCACCAGCACCGACACCGCGTGGATCAGCGCCGCCGCCCAGTCGCCCTGCGCGAAGCCCCAGCCCAGCCAAGTCAGCAGGGCGACGGCAAAGACCACCGGCACGAAGACCGCCGACACCCGGTCTACGGTCTGCTGGATCGGCGCTTTGCGGGCCTGCGCCGATTCGACCATCGCGACGATCTGCGACAGCATGCTGGCCGCGCCCACTGCGGTGGTGCGCACCACCAGCTGACCTTCGCCGTTGATGGCGCCGCCGGTCACCCGGTCGCCCGCCTCGCGGGCCACCGGCAGGCTTTCGCCGGTGAGCAGCGATTCATCGAGGTGGCTGCGGCCCTCGACCACCACGCCGTCAGTGGGCAGGCGTTCACCGGGGCGCACCACCACCTCGTCGCCGGGCTGCACCTGGGCCAGCGGCACGCTCAGCTCGGCGCCGTCGCGGCGCAGGCGCGCGGTGTCGGGGCGCAGCGCGCGCAGGCCGTCGAGTGCCACCAGGGTGCGGCGCTTGGCGCGGGCTTCCAGCCACTTGCCGAACAGCACCAGCGTGATGACCACCGCGGCGCTCTCGAAGTACAGCTGCGGCATGCCCTGCGGATCACGCCACCACAGCACCAGGCTCAGGCCGTAGGCCGCGCTGGTGCCGGTGGCCACCAGCAAGTCCATGTTGCCGGCGCCGGCACGCAGCGCCTTCCAGCCGGCAACAAAAAAGCGCGCCCCCAGCCACATCAGCACCGGCGTGGCCAGCAAGCATTGCCAGTAGGCGGGCAGCATCCCCTGCGCGCCGACCAGGTCGCCGGCCATCGGCAGCACCAGGGGCGCCGACAGCAGGGCGGCCACCGCCACCTTCCAGCCCTCGTCACCCCGCTGCGGCGCCGCTGCGACGCCTTGGGCTATCGGCGCGGCCTGGTAGCCCGCACGCTGCACGGCGGCCAGCAGGTCGGCGTCGGCCGCGCTGCCCGCCAGGTGGCGCACTTCGGCGGTGGCCGTGGCCAGGTTGACGCTGGCTTGCAGCACGCCGGGCACACCGACCAGGGCCCGCTCGACCCGGCCAACGCAACTGGCGCAGGTCATGCCGTCGATGCGCAGGCGCTGGCTGGCCTCGGGGATGGCGTAGCCGGCCTTGCCGACGGCGGCGGCCACGGCCTGCGCGGTGGTGCCGGCATTAGACCCGTCGACCACCAGCCGGGCCTGTTCGGTGGCGCCGTTGACACTGGCCTCTTGCACCCCCGGCACGCGCTTGATCGCCCGCTCGACCCGGGCCACGCAGCTGGCGCAGCTCATGCCGGTGATTGGCAATTGCAGGGTGATGGCGCTGTTCATGGTCGGCATGCTAGCCCCAGGGGCAAAATAGCGGCTTGCACCACTGCAAAGTCAGGAGCCCGCGATGATCGAGTTGACCTTGCCCACCATGACCTGCGGCCACTGCGTGCGCACGGTCACCGAAACCGTGCAGCGGGTGGACGACCAGGCCACCGTGGTGATCGACCTGCCCAACCACCAGCTGCAGATCGAATCGGTCCAGCCGGCGCAGGCTTTTGTCGCGGCGCTGACTGAAGAGGGCTACGCACCGGCCTGAGCGCGCGCCTGCCAACGGTCGGCTCGGCTGGGCCGCTGTTGGCAGGCTGAACCGCCTTGCCACCTCCACCGCCGACACCGACGGCCGAATTGGTTTGTGCCGGCGACCAACGGGCCCGTGCGTTCGGGTCGAAAACTAAGGCGTGCTACGGCGCACGACGAACGATCTGCGGTCAGTCTGCGTTGTGGTGAGCGCCACGGTGTTGTCGTCGGTGAAAACGCCGTCGTAAGTCGTTGCCAGCGGTGCCAACGCGTCGATCAGGGTGAGCGTCATGTTCCGCCCGTCGAAAGGACCGGAGAAGTTGACCGGCAGCAGAAGATTGCTCACGTTCATGTTTGAAGTCGCGCGGAATCGTCCACTGGACTGATTGACGGAGGCGTCGTCCGGCTGGAAGCTGATGCTCACCGTCTGCCCATCGACCGTACCGACGAAATTGAAGGTGAAAAACGGCGCGAACAGTGCCGCCCCGCCGCATGCCGCGAGCGAGGCGACCGCAGCAGCCGTTGCCCCGAATACGACATAACGGCGAGACATGCCGTTGGTGGGCGGGTGTGTCAACGGGTGCGAATCGAGACAGGTGGTGTTCATCGTGTGACTCCTTTTGTCAGTGTCTGCAAAAACGCCGGGATGCGGGCTTGCAGCTGCAGCAGTTCCGGCTCCAGTGCTTGCATGCGGGTCTGAACGGCAGGCGGCGCTTTCTGTTGATCAAAGATGGCTTGCGAGTCGGCATCGTTCAGTTGCCAGAAGGTCTGGTGGGCATGCCACAGCTCATCGCGAAGCACTTGCCATTGCGCCAGCACGCCGTCGGGCCAACGTGTTTTCAGGGTGGCGTCGTGGCGCTCGCGGGCCAGCCGGAACCGGTTCACTGCCTGGTTGTAGTCGTTGGCGAAGTCGAAAAAAAGCTGCTTCGGCACCTTGGGGCGCAGCAACAGTTTTTGCAGGTTGCTCGCCGCGAATAAGTACAGGTTCAGCGTCTCTGACAAATCGATCTGCGCCGCCAGCGGGTCGGTGGGCGGGATGTTGCGCGCGGCCACCAGCTGCCAGCCGTCACGTTGGTGTGCGCGCAGTTGCGCTTCCAGGCTGGTGATGCTGTGCAGCGTGAAGCTCAGGTCGTCGGCGTCGGTGATCAAGCCCAGCACGCCGTAGCCGCTGAGTACCGGCCCGCCCGACTCGCCGCCCCGCGCGCCGGGGAACTCCACGCGCAGCTGGTCGCGCGCATCGCGCAGGCTGGCCACGGCGCCGCTGCGAGGCGCCAGGCCGCAGCGGTCTTCCTGGCCCAGCAACCAGGTCTCGACGCCGGGCTTCACGTCGGCCTCGGGCGCCAGCGCGCGCAGCACCGGCGCGTAGCCGGCCGGTCGCGGCACCCGCAGCAGCGCGATGTCGTGCCCGCCCGCGTCGAAGGTGTCGACGATCTGCGCCACCCGGCTGGGCACACCGCTGGTGTCGCCAGCGCAGAAGCTGACCTCGATCTGGCGGTTCGCTGGGTCCATGCTCGGCGCCGGCGCGCCGGGCTGTGGGCGCGGCAGCACCACGTGGCGTGCGGTGGCCACCAACACATGGCGCGACTGCACTGAAACCACCCAGCCGAAGCCGTGCTCGTTGATGTCGAGCGAGGCGATGCGCACCACGTTGCTCAGCAGCCGCGCGCCCAGTTCCGGGCCGCTGAGAAAGCTGGTGTCGTTGGCCTGCGCCGCAGCCGTTGGCACGACGACGAGCAGCGTCGTCGACAGTGCGCGCCAGCAGCCGGTCAGCGTCATGGGTGCACGCCCGAAAAGTGTTTGCGGACCCAGGCCAGTGCGCCCCACCCCAGCGCCATCGAACCCCACAGCAGCGTCACCAGGTGATGCTGTGAAACGTATTCGAGCCAGCTCGGTTTCAGCGAGCGCTCGAACTCGCCAACACGCAGGCGCAGCGTGCGTGCCGAGCCGCTGAGCTTGAGCAACAGCGGCATGCCGGCCGAGAGCTCGAAACGATCAAGCACCAGGCCGTCGACCTCCAGCCAGTCGCCGGCGTTGATCGCCACGGTCTTGCCGCTGGCCGGCAAGCTCAGCGTGCCACCCTCCAGGCTGGAGACCACACTGGACATGGCGCCGACCGCCGTGCCGGTGGCGAGCGACTCGCGACGCTCGGCGAAGCGCAAGCTGCTCGGGCGCAGGGTGTCGATGCGCAGCGGGGCGGCAGGGTCAAGCCGCATTGACGAGGACACTGACGGCAACATTGACGTCAACATTGACGGCGACCCAGGCAGCGGCACCGCCAGCGGTATCGACAAGGTCATCGGCGGCGCGGCCCGATCGGCCTGCGCCGCCACCCCGCCGATCAGCCGCAACCATTCGCTGTGGTCGAACTGCCGCCGCAATGGCGCGTCGGCATCCCCCAGCCGCAGCACGGTGGCACCGCGCAACTCGACATCGGCAATGACCGGCGAGCGCGCGCTTTCGACCCCCAGCGTCGTGCTGTCGGTGCGCGCCTGCACCGTCAGCCGCGTGTCGGCTGGCAGGCTGAGGCTGCGCAACCAGGCCTGCCCGGCGCGTACGCTCAGCCGTTCGGCGCGTTCGCGCGCAGCGGCGTCGGCCACCACCGCGTCGGCCGACTCGACCGAAGTGAAGCCGTCGATCCGCAACTCGCCGTTGATCGGCTGCGGGCCCAGCGCCGCCGCAGCCGGCAGGTCCAACGTGACGCTGGTTGCACGCAGTTCCAGCGACAGCGGAACGCTGGGCACCGGCACAGTGGCGGCCAGCAACAAGAGCGCCGCCACCAGGCCCACCGGCCACAGCAAAGCGCCCCAGCGCCGCTCGTCGCGGGTGCGCTGGTCGGCCAGCGCGGCGTCGAGCAGCCGCAGCCGTTCTTGCAGCTCGCGCAACTCGGGCAAGGCCGCGTCGGCCGCGGTCAGTCGAGCGACCAGCTGCGCGGCGGTGCTGTCGCGCAAGTCGCGCAGCCTGCGAAAGGGATCAGGGCCCATCGGGATCAGGGTCCATCGTTCGGGCCGCTGACCGCAAAGCGCAGCAGCGGCAAGGCCTGCGCGTTGGCAGCCGCCACCGCCTGCACGTCGACCCGCAAGCCCTTGCCGTCGGCCGGCATGGCGATGCGCAAGCTGATGTGCTTCCAGGCGTACAGATGCGAATCGGGCAGGTCGGTCCAGGCCGCGGGCACGGCAGGCGTTGCGGCTGAACCGGCCACCCGGTAGCCGCGCCAGGCCACCGACGACACCTCGACCGAGACCCGCACTACCGCGTAGACCTGGGTGTCCTGCAGACCTTGCAAGGTGAAGGCCACCGGCGCCAGCGCAGGCAGTGCGCCGGCCAGCGCAGAGGGCGAGCCGAGCAGCGCCAGAAAGCCCAGCGCCGACAACGGCTGCGCGGTGGCGGCCAGCATCGGCGCTGGGTTCCAGGCCAGCAGCTGACCCGGCGCCAAGGCCGCGTCAACGCGGTAGAACGGGCTGGCGCGCAGCGGTTGCACCACCAGCCGTGCTGCGCTGCGGGCGTCGGTGCGCAGTTCCAGCGGCGCTGCGGCCAGCCCGGCAGGCGGCGCACCGCGTGTCAACGACACCAGTTCGATGAACGGCTGCGACACCGTTTTTTCGAAAAAGCCTTCGCAACGGGTCTTGTCAGGCACGCTGGCATAGGCCGGCAGGCGCGAACTGCTGGGTTTCAGCGCGGCGCACTCGAAACCCTGCGCTTGTGCAGCGGCGGCGGCGGCCACCCCGATCAACAGACCGACAGTTCTAGCTCGACCATGCATGCGCAGGATTCCCCGGCTGCCGGCTTGACGCCCGTGGCGCATTCGGTGAATCGCCGGTCGCCGCGGCAGCGCCGTGATGTTCGATTCACGATGGTGTGCGGGCCATCCCTAGCTTCGCGATGCCGGGTCACCCCATCGCGCTTGTCGGCGCGCGCTGGCCTGCTGCGACGCCGCGCGGGTCGAACAGCGGATCTGGCCGTGGCCCGGCCCTATCGACCTGAACCCGCCGCTGGCCATCAACTCTGCCGTGTGGCCGTGTGGTCATGTGGACACGTGAACAAGCTGCTGACGCGCCTTGCCAGCATGCCCACGAGGCTCGCCGCCACAATCCACGGTTGATGTCGCTCGCCACACGAAACGACACACGAAACAAGCAGAGCCTCACCGAGGTGCCCATGCAGACCCTGGACGAGATGTTGAACCGCAAGCTGCTGACGCCGCTGCAGCATGCCGAGATCGGCGCGTGGATCGCCCAAGCGCGCACACCCGAGGCCATCCAACGCATGCCCGAGCCCTTGTGGCGATCACTGACCCTGGCCAGCGTGTTGATGAACATCGACGCTGATCTGACCCAGCCGCCGCTGCTGTCGGCGGGCAGCTGAACCCCGGCGCTGGCGCAGCGCGGCGCGGCGCGGCACTGCGTCAGTGCGGTGGTTCAAGGCGGGCTGTCAAGCAGCGGCACCAGCCAGGTCGTGTCGGCGGCCAGGCCAGTCCAGTCCAGCGCCTGACCGGGCCACAGCAGGCCGGCGCCGGCCGGCTTGAAGGTGGCCAGGGCCTCCAGCGAGGTGCCACGCGCCAGCACAAAGCGCATCGTGCGGCCGTCGCGCCGCAGCATCAACTCGGCCCGCGGCCAGTGGGTCGGCAGGCAGGGCGTGAAGACCAGCCGCGTCGCGTCCAACTGCAGGCCGAAGATCGATTCGACCGCAGCCCGCTGCAGCCAGGCCGCCGCGCCGGTGTACCAGCTCCAGCCGCCGCGCCCCACATAGGGCGGCTGGCTGTAGATGTCGCCAGCCATCACGTAGGGCTCCAGGCCGTAGGCCGGGCCGCGGGTCGGGTGGCTGGCGCGGTGCGCCGGGCTCAGGCCGGTGAACCAGTCCCAGACCCGGTCAACGGCCGGCAACGCGGCTGCGGCGGGCTGGGCTGCCGAGGCCTCGACGCGGCCGGGCGTGAGGCCCGCAGCGCGGCCCGATTCCGAGCCAGCCACGGCGCCAGTCAGCAGGCCCGACGACTGCAGCTGGGCCTGGGCCATCAGCGCCCAGACGGCCGCATGGGCATACTGTCCGCCGTTTTCGCGCACCCCCGGCGGGTAGGCCTGGATGTAACCGGCGCTGGGCTGGGCGTTGACCAGCGGTGGGTGCAGCAGGCGCACCAAGCCCGCCGGGCGGTCCACCAGGCGCGTCGCCACCGCGGCCATCGCCTGGCGCTGCTGGGCTGGCGGGCAGACGCCGGACAACACGCTCCAGGCCTGGGCGATCAGGTCGATCTGGGCTTCCGGGTTTCGATGTGATCCCAGCACCTGGCCATCGTCGAAATAGGCCCGTTTGAACCAGTCGCCGTCCCAGGCCGGGCCCAGCAGCGCGGCGCGCCAGCCCTGTGCGGCCAGCTCCCAGTGGCGGGCGCGGGGTTCTTCGCCGCGGGCGTGGGCCAGTGGCGCGAAGTCAGCTACCACGCGGCAGAGGAACCAGCCCAGCCAGACCGACTCGCCGCGGCCTTCGTGGCCGACGCGGTTCATGCCGTCGTTCCAGTCACCGCTGCCCATCAGCGGCAGGCCGTGCACACCCACGCGCAGGCTGTGGTCGATGGTGCGGGCGGCATGCTCATAGACCGTGGCGTCGTCGGCGCTGACGGTGGGCGTGGCGTACGCGTCCTCGGCGCCCTCGGGGATGGTCACGCCCTCGATGAACGGTACTCGTTGATCGAGCAGCTTGGTGTCGCCGGTGGCCCGCAGGTGGTGCACACAGGCATGGGGCAGCCACAGCAAGTCGTCGGAAAAATGCGTGCGCACACCGGCGCCACCGGGCTCGTGCCACCAGTGCTGCACGTCGCCCTCGGCAAACTGGCGTGATGCACACAGCAGGATCTGCGCACGCAGCCACTGCGGCCGGGTCCAGGCCAGCGCCATCGCGTCTTGCAGTTGGTCGCGAAAACCGGTGGCGCCGCCGGCCTGGTAGAAACCGGCCTTGGCCCACAGCCGGCACGACACCGCCTGGTAGAGCAGCCAGCGGTTGACCAGCACGTCGAACAGCGGGTCGGGTGTCTTCACGGTGGCCGCGCCGAGCAGGCTGTCCCAGCGCTGGCGCACCTCGACTGCGCGCTGCGCCGCTGACGCCGTGGCGGCCTGCGCGGCCAGCAGGCGGGCGGCATCCGGGCTCGGTGCATGGCCGAGCAGGAACACCCGCGCCACCGTGTCGCCCGGCACCAGCACCAGGTTGGTGGCCAGCCAGGCGCAGGGGTCGAGGCCGGCGCCGCTGCGCTGGCCGCCGTGGTCGGGCAGCACCAGCCGGCCGCGGGCGTCGAAACACTCGCGGCGGTCGCAGGTCCAATCGGCATGTTCGTCGCCGTCGCCGGCCAGCGCCAGGAACGCAGTGGCGTCGCCAAAGCCGGCCGAGCGCTCGCGCTGGGTGCACAGCAAGGCGGTGACGACCCGCGCGCGCCGGCCTTGGCCGCCATCGCCGTCGGCATCGGGCAAACGCTGGCGGTGCAGCGCGGTCGACACCGTGGCGCGGTCGGCCCGCGAGGCGCCCATCAGCCATTCGGCGATGCCGATCAGCCGCAATTGCAGCGTGCGCGGCCCGCGGTTGACCAGTTGCAGCTGGACCTGCTTGAGGGCGGACTCGGCGGCCACGCACCAAGTCACGCTGACCTCGACATCGCCGCGGCGGTGGCTGATACGGCTGAAGCCCTGGCCGTGCACCACCCGGTACAGCACCTGAGGATCGCCCCAGGCCGAGGGCGCCACGCTCCAGGCCTGGCGGGTCTTGCGGTCTTGCAGCAGGAACCACTCGGACGGCGGGTCGGCCACCGGGTCGTTGGACCAGGCGGTGATCTGATGCATGCGGCTGTTGCCGGCCCAGGTGTAGCCACCGCCGGCCTCCGACAACTGGGCGCCAAAATCTGGATTTGCCAGCACATTGATCCACGGCCGCGCGGGCCGCTGGTGGTGGTCGACCTCGAAGCTGAAGTCGCCCGAGGCGGTGTCGAAACGGCCGTTGACCGGGCGCACCGTGGCTGCCGCGGCCCGCGGCAACGCAGTGGTGGCGACCTGGTGGCGCTCTTCGAACGCCTGCTCGTGCAACGCAGCCCAGGCCATCACATGGTGCAGCAGCGGGCGGCCGTCGGCCTCCAGGCGCACCCGGGCCAGGCTTTGCAGGGTGCTCAGTTCGTCGGCCGACAGTTCGTCGCTGCGCAGCAGGTGGAAGCCCACCGTCGCCGGGCCGGGCCCGGCGGCGCAGTCGGCGACGTGGCGCTCGCGCAGCTCGGTCAGCTCGCGCTGCAGCGCCATCAGGTAGGACGCCGGCTCGGCGTTGACGACCACCAGGTCGCAGGCCACGCCGGCCCAGGTCCACAAGCGCAGCGCCTGGGCCAGCGAGCGCAGCAGGCCGACGCCCTGCACCGAGCCGGCTGACACCAGCAGCAGCGGCCGGTCGCCCGACAGGCCGAAGCGCCACAGCAGCCGCCGGTCGCACACGGCGCCCGCGCCGTCGCTCACCCGGCCTGCCGCCGCGGCGTCGCCGACACGGGCCGCGCCGGTCAGTGGGCGGCTCAGGCTGAGCACCAGCGCAGTGGTCAGCAACTGGATCGCGGCGAGTTTTTCGGCACCGATGTGCAGTTCACGCAGGCGGATGCCGCTGAGCGTGGCCGACATCAGCGAGGCGCGCTGCACCGGACCGGGCTGGTGGTATTTGTCGATCACCGCGCGCAGCGTGCTGGGGTTGTCCGACGCCGCGGTGGCGAAGGTGACCTGCGCCTTGCCTTGCGGCGGAATGCGCAGCCGCACGGCCAGTGCGCAGACCGGGTCGAGTCCGGTCACCAGGTTGATGCCTGGCGCATCCGCGGGCTCGGCGGCTGCGCTGGGCGGGTTGCCGGCGGCGGCGTTGAAGGCGGAGTTGGTGGCGGGGTTGGTGGCGGGGTTGGTGGCGGCGTTGGCGGCGTTGGCGGCGGTATCGGCCGGCCGCGTGGGCACCGCGTCCATCGCCGCCAACGGCTGGCTGGACGAGCGGTTGCGGCCGGCCCAGC
>JAYVDE010000106.1:0-2665 GCA_043749575.1 Burkholderiaceae bacterium
CTTGATGAAGTCGGCGCCTGCCATCATGCAGACCTGACTGGCACGGCGAAGTCGAGCACGGTGACGGTGTCGCAGATCGACATGACGACGTCCATGTGGTGCTCGATCAGGATCAGCGTGATGCCGTGTTCGCGGATCTTGCCGATGATGGCCACCAGTTCCTTGATGTCCGGTGCGGTCAGACCCGCCGCCGGTTCGTCCAGCAGCAGCAACTGCGGGTCCAGCGCCAGCGCGCGGGCAATCTCCAGCAGGCGTTGCTTGCCGTAGGGCAGGTTGCGGGCTTCTTCCTGCGCCAGGTCGGCCAGGCCAACAAACTGCAGCAGGCCCAGTGCGCGCGTTGTGGCCGCTTCGTCCTCGCGCCGGTAGCGCGGCGTGTGCAGCGAGACATCGAGCAGGTTGCTGGCAAAGCTGTGGTGCAGGCCCACCAGCACGTTCTGCAGCGCGGTCATTTCGCCAAACAGCTGCACGTTCTGGAAGGTGCGGGCGACGCCCGACAGCGCGATGTCGGCCGAGGTGCGCCCGACCAGCGACTGGCCGGCGAAGTGCACCGATCCGGCGGTGGGCACGTAGATGCCGGTCAGCACGTTCATCAGCGTGCTTTTGCCCGAGCCGTTGGGCCCGATCAGGCCGTGGATGGTGCCGCGCTTGACGACCAAGTCGACGTTGTTAAGCGCCTTCAGGCCGCCAAACTGCATCAGCACGCCCGAGGCGTTCAGCAACTCGGCGCTACCTTGCGCGCCGGCAGCGGTGGCCACCGCATCGGCCCGGCTGCCCAGGCTGCCGGTCACCACCACGGGATCGGTGCGGGGCTTCAGGTTGAGCGCTGCGCGAACGAAGCCGACGATGCCGTCCTGCAGGTAATAAACGACGAACAGCGTGATCAGGCCGAAGATCGACAGCCGCCAGTCGGTCATGGTTTTGAGCTGGAACGAGAACAGCGCCAGCGCCGCGCTGCCCAGCACCGGCACCGCCGCCTGGCGCCAGTCGGCGCGCCCGCGCCGAATCGCCAACAACGCACCGACCGCCACCGCCAGCGCGATCAGCACCGCCACCCAGCGGAACAGCACGATGTCGTCGAGCAGCTTGGGCAGCATCACGATGATGGTGGCGCCCAGCAGCGCGCCGGTGCGGGTCTTGCGCCCGCCCATGATGATGGCCAGCAGGAATAGCACCGTCAGCTCGAAGTTGTAGGTGTTGGGCGAGATGTACTGCTCGGAGTAGGCGTAGAGCGAGCCCGCCAGCCCGGCCAGGCCGGCACTGATGACGAAGGCGTAGACCTTGTAGCGGTAGACCGACACGCCCATGCAGTCAGACGCCACCGGGCTGCCGCGCAGCGCCTCGAAGGCCCGGCCCAGGTGCGAGCGCAGGATGCGGTGCACGACCACCAGCGTCAGCGCCAGCAGGGCGGTGACGACCCAGAAGAACTCGCGCTCGTCGAGCTGGTGGCCGAACAGGCTGGGCTTGGCCAGCTTGATGCCCAGCGGGCCTTCGGTGAGGAAGGTCATCTCGTTGATCAAGATCTGGATGATGGTGCCGAAGGCCAGCGTGACCATCGCCAGGTACGGCCCGGTGACTTTCAGCGCCGGCAGTGCCAGCAGCGCGCCGAACAGCGCGGTGACCAGCACCGCGGCCGGCAGCGTGAGCCACAGCGCCGCACCCAGCTTGAAGACCAGCACCCCGGCGGTGTAGGAGCCGATGCCGAACAAGCCGGCGTGGCCCAGGCTGACCTGGCCGGTGTAGCCGACCACGATGTCGAGGCCGAACAGCACGATCGCGTAGATCATGATGGTCTCGACCAGGTGGATGTAGTACGGGTTGGGCACGACCAGCGGGAATGCCGCCAGCAAGCCCAGCCCCAGCACCGCGAGCAAGAATTTTTGAACAGAGGACTTCATGCTCGTCAGACCTTCTTGATCGCTGATTTGCCGAACAGGCCGGCCGGCTTGACCGCCAGCACCAGCAGCAGCAGCACCAGGCCGGGCACATCTTTGTAGCCGGTGGACAGGTAGAAGCCGGTGGTGGTCTCGGCCACGCCGAGGATGATGCCGCCGACCACGATGCCCATGCCGCTGTTCAGGCCGCCGATGATGGCCACCGCAAAGGCTTTCAGCCCGAGCACCGCGCCCATCGTCGCGCCGGTCAGCGTCAGCGGCGCGATCAACACGCCGGCAAACGCCGCCGTCATCGACGACAGCGCGTACGAGAAGGTGATCACCAGCCCGGTGTTGATGCCCATCAGCTTGGCCGCGTCGCGGTCGTTGAATGTGGCCACCACGGCCTTGCCGTAGATGGATTTGCGGTTGAAGATTTCCACCGCCAGCATCATGGCCACGGCCCCCACGACCACCAGAATTTCCATCGGCAGCACATTCGCGCCCAGGAAGTGCAGCGGGCTTTCCGGCAGCGGCGAGGGGAACTTCAGGTCGTCGCGGCCCCAGACGTTCTCGGCCACGTTCTTGAAGATGATGCCCAGCGCGATGGTCGACATGATCCAACCGAATTCGCTCTTGATCTTGATCGCCGGGCGCACACCGATGCGTTCGACGAAGGCGCCCTGCACCGCGCCAAAGATGCAGACGATGGGGATCATCAGCCAGTAGTTGACGCCCAGGCCGACCAGCGTCAGGCCGACCAGCGCGCCCAGCATCAGCGCGTCGCCCTGGCC
>JAYVDE010000107.1:0-2662 GCA_043749575.1 Burkholderiaceae bacterium
GCCACACCAGCTGTCGGGCGGGCAACAGCAGCGCGTCAGCCTGGCCCGCGCGCTGGTGCGCGAGGCCGATCTGTACCTGCTCGATGAGCCGATGTCGCAACTCGAGCCGCAGTTGCGCGCGCTGCTGCGCGGGCGCGTCAAGGAGTACCTGATCCAGCACAAGATGACCTCGGTGTTCGTCACGCACGACCAGACCGAGGCGGTCGCGCTGTCGGACCGCATCGCAGTGATGTCGGGCGGCGTGCTGCAGCAGTTCGCCTCGCCCGAAGACCTGAAGGAGCGGCCGGCCAACCTGTTTGTCGCGGGCTTCATCGGCGAACCGGCGATGAACCTGCTGCCGGCCACGCTGTCGCGCCGCGATGGGCAACTGCAGGCGGTGGTGGCAGCGACGGCGGATCAAAAACCAAGCCAGAGCCCGGAAGCCTTTCGCGTCAACTTCGGCGAGGTGCAGGCCTTTGCCAGCCTGGCGCACTTGCCCGAGGGTCATGCGGTGCACCTCGGCGTGCGGCCGCACAAGGTGGTGCTTGGCGCCCAGGCCACGGCGTCGGCTGCAGAACCCGATGCCACGCCGCTCGGCGGTCACCTGCGCGGCGCACTCGCCTTCAACCAGTGGCAAGGCGACCAGAGCCATGTCGGCATCGAGCTCGGCGGCCACGTGCTGCTGGTGGTGACCGACGGTGCCGTCGATCTGGCCGAAGGCCGACCGGTCGAGGTGACACTGCCGCTGGAATGCCTGCACCTGTTCGACAGCGCCAGCGAAATGGCGCTGCTGCACGGCCCCGCCCTGGCCTGAGCGCCCGCCCATGGCCAGCGAACTGATCATCGCCGTCGATGCCGGCACCTCGGTCATCAAGGCCGTCGCCTTCGACCTGCACGGCCAGCAACTGGCCAGCGCCTGCACGCCAAACCGGGTCCACTACGGCGCGGCCGGCCGGGCCGAGCAGGATCTGCACGAGGCCTGGCAGGACACCGCCGCCACCTTGCGCGCGCTGGCCGACAAGGTGCCCGACTTGGCGCAACGCGCGGTGGCACTCACCGCCACCGCGCAAGGCGATGGCACCTGGCTGATCGATGCGCAGGGTGAGCCGGTCGGCCCGGCCCTGCTCTGGCTCGACGGCCGCGCCGCGCCCTATGTGGCGGCGTTGCGCGCCAGCGCGGCGGCTGATGCGCTGGCCGAACGCACCGGCACCGCCCTCAACCCGTCGATGCAAAGCGTTCAACTGCTGTGGCTGCGCGGCCATGCGCCCGAGCGACTGGAGCGCGCCACCAGCGCCCTGCACTGCAAGGATTGGCTTTACTTCAAGGCCACAGGCCAGCGCCGCACCTGCCATTCCGAGGCCGTGTTCACCTTCGGCAACTACCGCAGCGGCAACTATGACGACGAGGTGCTGCGCCTGCTCGGCTTGAGCGAGTTGCGCCATCTGTTGCCGACCATCGGCATCCCGGGCGGCGAGCAGGCGCCGCTGACGGCGCAAGCCGCCGCCCAGTGCGGGCTGCCGGCCGGCTTGCCGGTAGTGCTGGCGCCGATGGACGTGCCCGCGACCGTGCTCGGCGCCGGCGGCGTCGCTTACGGCCCCGAAGGCCTGCGCAGCGTCGGTTGCTCGGTGCTCGGCAGCACCGGCATGCACGGCTGGGCGGTTGAGGGCACCGACGGCCTGCGCGTCAGCGCCGAGGCCGGCTACACCATGCTGCTGCCGCTGCCCGACATCCGCATGCGGCTGATGTCGCACATGGCGGCCACGCTCAACATCGACTGGCTGCTGGCCTTGCTGACCGACGCCATGCTGCTCGGCGGTGCGCCGGCCCTGCCGCGCGCGCAACTGCTGGCCAAGCTCAACGACATCGTGCTGAACGCGGCGCCGGGCCAGGCGATCTACCACCCCTACATTGCCGACAACGGCGAGCGCGGCCCCTTCGTCGACCCGCAAGCGCGGGCCCAGCTCAGCGGCTTCAGCTCCGGCCTCGGCCTGGCCGGGCTGGCGCGCTCGGTGTTCGAAGGCGTGGTACTGGCCGCGCGTGACTGCTACAGCGCGCTCGGCCCGGTGCCGCAAGAGATCCGGCTGTCGGGCGGCGCGGCACGCAGTCCGGCGCTGCGTCAGTTGCTGGCCAACGTGCTGAACCGGCCGATCCGGGTCTCGACCCGCGACGAGTGCGGGGCCGCCGGCGCGGCGATGGTCGCCAGCGTCACGCTCGGCCAGCACGCCTGCGTGCGCGACGCCATGCCGGAGTGGGTCGAAGCCTATGTGGCCGACAGCAGCACCCGGCCCGACGCTGGCGAAGTCGCTTTGTACGATCGACTCTTTCCGATTTATCAGGACATGGCGACGCGTGCGCGCACGCCTTGGTCCGACCTGGCCGCTGCCCGCAGCACGGCCGCTTTCACCTCCGGTGCAGGAATTAATCCATGAGCAAGCTTCGCATCGCCGTGATCGGCGACCACTTCATGAAGGCGCACTTTTTCAGTGAGGCGCTGGGCGCCGCGCTGCCCGATGCGGCGCTCGAGATCCGCACGCTGGAGCTGGACTGGCCCGACACGCCGATGGCGCATGGCTACAGTGCCGAAGCCGCCAACCCGGACCTGAAAGGGTTGAAGGAGTATTTGGGCGACCCGCTGGAGATGGCGGCCTTCACCGGCGATGCCGAAGTGCTGGTGACGCATCTG
>JAYVDE010000108.1:0-2658 GCA_043749575.1 Burkholderiaceae bacterium
GGTGATCTGCCAGAACTGCTGCCAGCGCCCGGCGCCGTCGACCTCGGCGGCCTCGTACAACGACTTCGGGATCATCTGCAGGCCGGCAAGCAGGATCAGCGCCATGAAGCTGCTGGTCTTCCAGATGATGGTCAGGCAGATGGCGGCGAAGGCCAGGTTCGGCCGCAGCAGCCACAGCGTGGGTTGGTCGGCGCCGAGCCGGCGCGCGATGTCGTTGACCACGCCGTAGTCAGTGTGAAAGAACCAGGCGAAGATCAGCCCGGCGAAGCTCAGCGGCAGCGCCCAGGGCAGCAGCAGCGCCAGCCGAACCGGCCACTGGCGCCTGAACGGCAGGTTGGCCAGCAGCGCCAGCCCCAGGCCCACCACCAGCGCACCGGGCACGGTGATCAGCGTGATGAGCACGGTATTGCCGGCCGCGTTCCAGAAGTCGACATCCTGGAACACCAGCAGGTAGTTCTCCAGCCCGATGAAGCGCGGGCCCTTGCGGCCCGACAGCCTCAGGTCGAAGAAGCTGTTGTAGACGAGGCGGCCAATCGGGTAGATGACGACCAAAGCCAGCATCAGCGCGGCCGGCGCCAGCAGCAGCACGGCGAGCAGGCCTTCGCCCGGGTCGCGCAAGCGCTGGCCCCACGAAAGCTGCGGCGTCTGGGGCGTGGAGGCGGCTGACAAACGGCGGCCCTCAGCGCATCACGCGGGCCAGCCGCGAGCCGATCTCGGCCACCGCACGCTCGGGTGTCTTGGTGCGCGCCAGCACGGCGCTGGTGGCGTTGCGGATGGTGTCGCTGACCTGGGGGTAGTCGGGCGACAGCGGTCGGCTCTGCGCCGTGGTCAGCGCATCGCGCGCCTGGGCGATCCACGGCAGGGCCTGCAGCACCGCGGGGTCGTCGTACAGCGCACTGTGGCTGGGCAGCAGGGAGCCGCGCACGGCATAGACGCGCGACGCCTCGGCGCTGGCCAGGAAGCGCACCAATTTTGCGGCCTCGGCCTTCTGCCGGCTGAAGGCGCTGACTGCCCACTGCCAGCCGCCCAGGCAGGTGGCAGGCCGGCCGCCCGCCATCGCCGGCAGCGGCAGCACGCCGACACGGCCGCGCACCTTGGAGTCGGCATCGTTGTTGAAGCGGTCCCAGCTCAGGCTCCAGGCCACCGCGAACAGCACCTGGCCGGCCTTGAACTCGTTGGTCGTGTCTTGCGTGCGCACCTCGGCGATGTTGCGCTTGACCACGCCGCTGTCCATCATGCCCAGCCACATCTGCAGGCCCCGCGCCGCCGCCGCGCGGTCCAGCGTCAGCCGTCCGCGATCGTCGTTGAAGCGCTTGCCCTGGCCCCAGTAGGGCAACAGGAAAGTGCAGACCGTGCCTTCGATGGGTGCACCCTGCAGGCTCAGGCCCTGCAGGGCCGGGGCGCCCTGCGCCAGCTCGGCGGCCTGCACGGTGCGCGCCACCGCGGCCAGCTCGTCCCAGGTGCGCGGCAGCGGCTGGCGGTGCTTCTCGATCAGGTCGCGCCGGTAGTACAGGAACATCGCGTCGGCCCAGGCCGGCATGGCGGCGAGGTCGCCGTCGACGATGTTCGACCCGGCATAGGCCGGCAGGTAAGGCGCCAGCGCCGCGCGTGGCTCGCCGACCAGCGCGTTCAGCGGCTCCAGCCAGCCCGCGCCGTGGAACTGCGCGGGGTTGACGACGTCCATCAGGTAGACGTCGATGGCCGCGTCCTTGGCGTTGAGCACCGTGCTCAGGTACTGGCGCTGCAGATCGCTGGTGGCGCCGCCGGTTTCGACCTCCACACGCACGCCGGGGTTGCGCTGCATGTACTGCGCAACCAGCTGCCGCGTCAGGTCGGGCCGCTGGCTGGAGCCGCCCGCAAACACGCGCAGCGTGGTCTGCGCGGCCAGCGGGCCGGCCAGCGGGCCAGCCAACAACCCGGCGATCAGCAGCAGCAAGGCGCGGCGCATGGTCACAGGGCCCGGCCGCTGGTGCCGTCGAACAAGTGCAGGTGCGCGGCGTTCAAGTACACGGTGAGGGCCGTGCCGGGCTTGTCGCGAAAGCTGGCCGGGCAGCGCGCCACCATGTCCGTGCCGCCGATGCGCAAGGTGACCAGCGTCTCGGCGCCCAATGGCTCAAGCAGCTGCACCTCGGCCGGCACCGCCTGGTCGTCGGCGGTGACCGGTGCCAGCGCGATGTTTTCGGGGCGCACGCCTAACTTCAGCGTGGCCGCGGTGGCGGCCCGCGCCGCCAGGTCGGGCAGCACCGCCAGGCGCACGCCGCCGAGGTCGGCGCGGCCTTCGGCCCAGCTGCAGTCGCACAGGTTCATTGGCGGCGCGCCGGTAAAGCCGGCCACGAACAGCGCCGCCGGGCGGTTGTAGATGGCGTCGGGCGTGTCGTACTGCATCAGCCGGCCGGCCGACAGCACGGCGATGCGGTCGGCCAGCGTCATCGCCTCGACCTGGTCGTGGGTGACGTAGATGATGGTGGCGCCCAACCGCTGGTGCAGGCGCTTGATCTCAACCCGCATCTCGTGGCGCAGTTGGGCATCGAGGTTGGACAGCGGCTCATCGAACAGGAATACCTTGGGCTGGCGCACGATGGCCCGGCCTATCGCTACCCGCTGGCGTTGGCCGCCCGACAGCGCGGCCGGCCGCCGGTCGAGCAGGTGATCGATGTG
>JAYVDE010000109.1:0-2657 GCA_043749575.1 Burkholderiaceae bacterium
ACGCTGGTGATGGGCCGGTGCGATGAGGCCGTGGCTTGGTACGGCAAAGCCCGCCGCATGAACCCAGGCTACCGCGCCTCCTGGCGCCTGCTGGTTGCGGCGCTGGCGCTGAGCGGTGAACTGACCGAAGCCCATGCGCAGGCGGCGGAGTTTCTGCAGGTCGAACCCAGTTTCCGTGTCGATACCTTTGGCGCCTGGTACCCCATGTGCGAGCCCCACAAGTCACGGGTGCTCGACGGTATGCGGCTGGCGGGGCTGCCCGGTTGAACCCGCAGTTCGATGGATTCATAACCCAACAGGAGACAGTCATGAGCCAAGCGCAGAGTCAGAGCCAAGGCCAGAGCCAAAGCCAAGGCCAGAGCCAAAGCCAGGGCCAGAGCCAAAGCCAGGGTTTGAGCCAAAGCCAAGGGCAAAGCCAAAGCCAAGGTCAAAGCCAGGGTCAGGGTGACAGCGCTTGGGTTGAAGGCAGCAGACTGCTGCGGGTTGGCCACACCGGCGGCGGCATGGCAGGCGGCTTTGGGTTTGTCGGCGGCTACGGCGACATTCAACGAAGCAATTACGCCACGCCAGCCGGGCTGGGTCTGAAACCTTGGGCACAGGACTTCTTGCTCAACGGTGGCAAGCGGGCGTTTCCTACCGAGTGGTGTGTCAACCCATTCAGCTTCGATCCGCCGCTGCAATGGCGCACGGAGGATTGGGATCCGGGGCTGCGTTTCTGGTCGCTGCCGATGTTTGACCCACAGCTCACCGAATGGCTGCAAGACGCCGATCTGGCCTCGCCAGCAAGCATGGTGGCCCGCGAGTTCGCGCAGCAGCATGACGAGTGGCAGCACCATGACAAGGATCTGTTCGTCCAGATGTCCCGACTTGTGCAAGACGGCTGGTTGGCCGCTGCCGATGTCGCCTGGACCGGCTGGACGGCAACGGGACAGCCAGGCGCTGCGCCGGACGAGGCAGCCGCGTGGGCTGCAATTGGCAGCGAACTCGACGAACTCGAGCTTGACATGCTCGACTGCCGTGCCCGGTACTTGCAAGAAGCACTGGCCCAGTCGGACGGCGTCGGCCCCTATTTCATGCATGTGTTGGGCGCCGACGCTGCCTACAAGCCCTGGACGATGCAGTTGTTTCAATGCGCCGTTGCGATCTCCAACGTGGCCTATATGTACTTCAAAAGCCGCTTCAATCGCGTGCGGCCGTCCAGGCTGTGCCCTGGGTTGTTGCCCCCCTTTGGTCCGCCGCAACACCCGGCTTTTCCGAGCGGGCACTCGACCTTGGGACATTTGGCCGCGCTCGTGTTCCTGGAGGTTCCGGGCATTGCCGCGTTTCACGGTGTCGGCATCCGTGGCGGCAGCGCGGGCGGGCGGCCGAGTTGGGACAACTACCGGCAAGACCGAGATCTTGATGGCTCACTGCTGTGGCTGGCGGCTCGCCTTGCCAAGAACCGCGAGCGTATCGGCGTGCATTACAAGTCTGACAGTTCGGCCGGCCGACATTTGGCAGGTGGAATCTGGAACGCGATCTTCAACCAGGAATCCATCAAGCTGCCGACCCTGAAGCGCGTCATCGCATGTGCCAGCGCCGAGTGGCCAGATGAAAGAATCACACCCGGCCAGCCATCGGCCCCCGCTGGCCGCGTCGGCCGGACTTGACCGCGGCGTCAGCCGAAGTCGATGCGGCGCAGGCCAAGATTGTTGTCGTTGGCCACCAAGTCGATCAATTCCCTGCGGCCTGTGGGCGGCTTGTCGCTGGAGCAGGGCAAACCGGCGTCGGGATGCAGGTTGGCGCGATCGTCGCGGCAGTTCGCCTCGACCAAGACGTACCAAGGTCCGGCCAGTGGCTCGCCACTGCTGTCTTTTGCAGCAAACTTGAACTGAACAACACCCGCCTCACCCAAAGCGTTGGGCTGGGCGCCTGAGGCTGACAACGGCTGCCACTGCAGCGGCGCGGTGTCGGCCGGCGCGGCCCAGGCGCGGGCGCCCACCGCCAGCGCGCGGCGCTGACCGCGGTTGTGCACGCTCATCACAAGCTCGTCACCGACAAGGCACAGCGCGCCCGCATCGGCGTGCCAGAGCGGCGCCACCTGTCCCTTGCGCTTGGCCCAAACCAGCGCCACGGGCGAATAGCCACCGTTCAGGCGATCACCCAGGCCGGGCACGTACAGATCCACGGCCGGCGGCCGCCCCTCGCCCAAGCTAAATTCTTGCGGCTGATCGGTGGCGTACAGCCCCTGCTGCTCGAAGGCCCAGCGGATCACCTTGTGCGCGCTGCCGCCAAGACGGCGCCGCTCCTGCGGTCGTTGCGGATCGGGCCGTGACATCCGAACCACCCAGTCGCCCGTGCCTACATCGGCGTCGATCAGTGCCGAAACAAAGGCGTCCGGCGTCAGTGCGGGCACCACGGCTGCTGGGCCCAGCAGCGCGATCGCTCGCATCACCAGGTAGATGCAGTAGTCCGATGCCGCATGGCGCTGGGCTTGCTGGGTGAAGGTGTCGCCGCCCAGAACACAGTACAGCCGGAACATTGACGACGACAGCATCTGCTCTTCGACATAGCCCTTGTAGAGCAGTGCCGGCAGCCGGAACGGAACGTTCCGCTGACTGTTGCGCTGCCCACACCAGCACCAGCCCAGGCTGGCTTGTCGGTCGTGGCGCCGCGCC
>JAYVDE010000110.1:0-2651 GCA_043749575.1 Burkholderiaceae bacterium
GGCCGCCACCTGGCCGGTGGCCGAGACCGGGTCGTAGCCCGGTGAATCCATGTAGACAAAGCCGCGGGCGGTGATGGGCTGCGCAAACTCGTAGACATCGACCAGGTTGGTGGTGCCGCTCTTGGCGATCGCGCCCATCGATTTTTCCAGGATGGTGGTCAGCCCACCGGCCTTGTTGCCGGCCGAGGGGTTGTTGTCCATCGTCATGCCGTTGCGCGCGGTGTAGGCCTCCCACCAGCGGATGCGGGCCATCAGCTTGTCGGCCACGGCCGGGCTGGCGGCGCGGCGGGTCAGCAAGTGTTCGCCGCCATAGATCTCGGGCGTCTCGCTCAGGATGGCGGTGCCGCCATGGCGCACCAGCCGGTCGACCGCCGCGCCCAGCGCCGGGTTGGCGCTGATGCCCGAATAACCGTCGGAACCACCACATTGCAGGCCGACCACCAGGTGCTGGGCCGGCACCGGCTGGCGGCGCACGCGGTTGGCCTCGATCAACATGCCCTTGATCAATTCAACGCCACGCGCCACGGTCTTGGCGGTGCCGCCGCTGTCCTGGATGTTGAAGGCCACCAGCTTGGCACCTTCTTGCAGGCCCTCTTGCGCGATCAGGCCGGCGATCTGGTTGGTCTCGCAGCCCAGCCCGACCACCAGCACCGCGGCAAAGTTGGGATGGCGGGCATAACCGCCCAGCGTGCGGCGCAGCACCTGCAACTCTTCGCCGTCGCTGGCGGTGGCGCAGCCCATGCCGTGGGTCAGCGCCACCACGCCGTCGACGTTGGGAAAAGCGGCCAGGGCCTCGGCATGCACGTCGCGCCGGAAGTGGTCGGCAATCGCCCGCGCCGCAGTGGCTGAGCAGTTCACGCTGGTCAGCACGCCGATGTAGTTGCGGGTGGCGATGCGCCCGTCGGGCCGCATGATGCCCATGAAGCTGGCGGGCTCGGCCACGTAGGCCGTGGCCTGGGCACCAGCGCAGGCCTGGTGAGCCCGCTCAAAGCTGGCCGACTGTTCGGTGAACGCCAGGTTGTGGCTGTGCACATGCTGGCCGGGCGCGATGGCCTGGGTGGCGTGGCCTATCACCTGGTCGTAGCGGCGCACCGCCTGGCCGGCGGCGATGGGCTGCGTGGCCATCTTGTGGCCCGGTGGCACCAGGCCGCTGACCACCAGCCCGGCTTCTTCGACCAGCACCGTGCCGCCCAGCAATTGCCGGCGGGCGATGACGATGTTGTCGGCGGGATGGATGCGGATGGTGGGGCTGGTGGTCGCGCTGGTGGTGGGGCTGGTTTTGGGCGGGGTCGTGGGGCGGGTCATCGGGCTGTGCTCCTGGCCACCCCAGCCCGGCGTGCGCTACAGCCGGGCGGCTTCGCGCCGCTTGGCCGCGGTGGCATCGGTCTGGTATTGCTCTTCGGCTTGGCGGCGCAAGTCGAGCGCGGCGTTGAGCGCGTCGGTGTAGCGCTCGGGCGAGTAGGTGTTCTGGTTGGCGATGTACACGCTGCGGCGCAGCGGCTTGCCACCGAAGCGTGGCAGGTTGACCGAAAAATGGCATTCGGGCACCGAACGGCCCAGCCGCTGGCGCAGGATGGGCCCGCTGATGCCCACCGGCAGGTCGTTCTGCTTGTTGGGGCTGGTGCCCCGCTGCAGCCCGGTGGGCGCCGGCAGCTCGGCGATGCGCTGGCGCAGCGCCTCGACTGCACGCTTGAGTGCCGGTCGCGGGCCGTTGCCGCTGCCTTGACCGTCAGAGAAAAACAGCGTGGGCTGGCCATAACGCATCTGCCAGCCGTGGGTGCTGTGGGTGTCGATGCGCTGGATGTGCTCGGGCACGCGGATGCGCACGCCGGTGTAGATGGTGACGGTTCTTGTCTGCATGAGCTGTGGGCCTTCAAAGGGTTCCTCCCCCCTGAAGCCGCCGGCAAACATGGCCGACGACGCGATGTTCTTGTGAGCAACATGCCGCGTCGTTTGTCCGCTACCAATCAACGATTTTCAGTTGTCGATCAGGGCCGGATCCCACGCGTGCACGGTCTGGTTCTGTTCGCCGAGACCTTGAATGCCGAGTTTCATTTTATCGCCGGCCTTCAAATATTGCGGCTGGGGTTTGTGACCCATTCCCACTCCGGGCGGAGTTCCGGTGGTGATCAGATCGCCCGGATAGAGGGTCATGAAGCGGCTGATATAGCTCACCAGGTGGGCGACACCGAACACCATCGTGCGGGTGCTGCCGTTCTGGTGGCGGTGGCCGTTGACTTCGAGCCACATCGCCAGCTGCTGCGGGTCGGCCACCTCGTCGGCGGTCACCAGCCAGGGGCCGATGGGGCCGAAGGTGTCGCAGCCTTTGCCCTTGTCCCAGGTGCCGCCACGCTCGATCTGGTATTCGCGCTCGGAGACATCGTTGACCACGCAATAACCTGCCACGTGAGCCAGCGCGTCCGCCTCGCTGACATAACGCGCGGTGCGGCCGATCACCACGCCCAGCTCAACCTCCCAATCGGTCTTGACCGAGCCCTGCGGCAGCACCACCGGGTCGTTGCAACCGATCACCGTGCTGGTGTGCTTGGTGAACAGCACCGGCTCGGCAGGCACCGGCAGGCCCGACTCGGCGGCGTGGTCGGCGTAGTTCAGGCCGACGCAGATGAACTTGCCCATGCCGCTCCAGGGCG
>JAYVDE010000111.1:0-2651 GCA_043749575.1 Burkholderiaceae bacterium
CAGGAGTCGGATGAAAAAGCCGGTGATCTGGCCACCAAACAGTCGGTGGTCAACGCCTTGCAAGCCAATGTCGAGCGCTATCTGGCGCTGAAGCAGTTCACCCGCATCGTCGCGCCCTTCGATGGCGTGGTGACGTCCCGCTCGACCGATGTCGGCGCGCTGATCAACGTCGGCGGCGCGCCTGGCTCCGAGTTGTTCGTCGTGTCCGACATCAGCAAGCTGCGCGTCTACGTCAGCGTGCCGCAGAGCTATGTGTCGGTGATCCGCCAGGGCAGCAAGGCGCGGCTCACCGTGCCCGAAAGCTCGGGCAAGGTGTTCAACGCCACCGTGCAATCGCTGTCGCAGGCGATCAGCGCGGGCAGCGGCAGCATGTTGATCCAGCTGGCGGCATCGAATGCCGACGGCAGCCTGCTGCCCGGCGGTTTTGCCAATGTCAGCTTCGATCTGTCCAAGGCCAAGCCCGGCCTGAGCGTGCCGCCCAGCGCCCTGCTGTTCGGCAAGGCCGGCGTGCGGGTGGCGACGGTCGGGGCGGATGAGAAGGTCGTTTTGAAGACCGTCACCGTCGCGCGCGATCTGGGCTCGGTGATCGAGATTGCCAGTGGCCTGGCCGCCGATGACCGCGTGATCGACAGCCCGCCGGACGGCGTGGCCAATGGCGACGCGGTGCGGGTGACAGCAGCCAAGGCAAAGTCCTGAAATGCGGCTGCTTGTCGCCTTATTGAGTGTGGCCGTTGCCGCTTGCTCGCAAGCGCCCGTGCTGAAGCTGCCCGACGTGCCGGTTGCTGCCGAGTTCAAGGAGCGCGGCACGGCGGCCAAGCCGACTGGCGAGCTGCCCCGCGAAGCCTGGTGGACCTTGTTCAACGACGCCGAGCTGGATCGCCTGCAACAGCAGCTGATCGCCCGCAGCCCCGATCTGGCCGCTGCGCTCGCCCGCTATCAGCAATCAAAAGCCGCGACCGATCTGGTGCGCGCCAGCCAGCTGCCCAGCCTCGGCGCGTCGCTGAACGTGCAGCGCGACCGCCAGTCCGAGCAACGGCCCTTGCGCGTGCTGGGGCCGCACTCGCCGAACTATTACGAGTCCAACACCCTCGGCGTGCAGCTCGATTACGAGCTCGATCTGTGGGGCCGTGTGCGCAGCCAGGTCGCCGCCAGCGTGGGGCTCGATCAGGCCGCGCAGGCCGATTTGGCCGCCGCCCGCCTGCTGCTGCAAGCGCAGTTGGCCGAAAGCTATATCGCGCTGCGCGGCCTCGACCGCGAAGCGCTGCTGCTGCGCGACACCGAGACGGCTTACGGCCGTGCCTTGGATCTCATCAACCGCCGCCATCAGGGCGGTATCGCCTCGGGCCTGGACGTCGCCCGCGCCGAGGCGCAGATCGCCGCCACCCGCTCGCAGATGCGGCAATCGATGGCCCAGCGCGCGCTGCTCGAACACGCGATCGCCGCTCTGGTCGGCGAGGCTGCGTCGGACTTCAACCTCGCCCCGCAGACGAGCGAGATCACGTTGCCAGCCATCCCCGCCGGCGTGCCCTCGGCCTTGCTGCAACGGCGGCCCGATATCGCAGCGGCCGAGCGCCGCGTGGCGGCGTCCAACGCCAGTGTCGGCGTGGCGCAGGCGGCGTTCTTCCCGGCGGTGACCTTGAGCGCGCTGGCCGGTTTTCAGACGGGCGTCATCGGCAGTTTTATTCGCGCGTCCAATCTGTTCTGGGCCGTCGGCCCGACCTTGGCGCTGAGCCTGTTCGACGGCGGCCGGCGCGACGCCGAAGTGGCCCGCGTCAAGGCCGTGCTGGACGAATCGGGCGAGAAATACCGCAGCGTCGTGATCGGCGCGTTCCAGCAGGTTGAAGACAATCTAGCCCTGCTCGACCACTATGGCGCGGCGGCCGAATCCGAGCGCGCCGCCGTCAAGGCCGCCCAGCGTTCGCTCGACCTCGCCTCGGCCCGCTACCGCGAGGGCGCGGCCAATTACCTGGAGGTGGTCAGTTCGCAGACCGCGACGCTTCAGGCCCAGCGCAGCGCGCTCGATCTGGGCAATCGCCAGCGGCGTGCCGCTGTGCAGCTGGTGCGGGCTTTGGGTGGCGGCTGGGGCGCTGGTTCTGGCGCTACAGCGACGCAGTAAGCGCCCTCGATCGCGCGGCCTGCACGGCCTGGCCAATCGCCGGGCTGCCGGCTTCAATCGCCGCCGCACTGACTGCCGCCAGATCGACGCCCAAGGTCGCCCGCACGTCCGCCGCCAGTTTTGCCCGCTGCGGATAGTCACGCTGTTCCAAACCCAGCCTTCCGCGTGCATCGCATTCGCAGGCCCACAGCAATTGCTCAAAACGCTGAGGCCGCCGCCAGGCATCGCAGCGCTCCAGCAGGCGCAGGCGGGCCTCGGGGCTGAACGATTCGCTCTGATGGACATGGGTGTGCTCACGCGCCACCAGTTCGGCCAGCTCGCGGCAATCGCTGGGCACGCGCCAGCGCTCGCTAACCACATTCGACCAGGGCATTCAAGGGCTGGATCGCGCCACTGCGCCAGTGCGAGTGAGTGGTCTATGCCAAAAAACCCTTTGCAGGGCCGCAGGCGGTGCTGGCCTACCTGTCGCGCTACACGCACCGGGTGGCGTGTCTCCAACAGCCGGCTGCTGGCCATGGACGAGCGCGGCGTCACC
>JAYVDE010000112.1:0-7394 GCA_043749575.1 Burkholderiaceae bacterium
TGCGGCCTTGTTCAAATTCACCGATGGCCTGGGTCCGCAGTTGGATGAGTTCGGGCGTGTCGGGTCGGGCGCTGGTGCCCAGCAGGGCCAGGCCGCGCACCCTGTGCGGTGCCTGGCGCGCTACCTCGAGCGCCAGCATGCCGCCCATCGAGCAGCCGGCCAGCAGCAGATCACCCGGCTGCTCGGCCAGCAACAAGGCGGCCATCTCGGGCAGGGTGTCGGCGCGGTGGTGCTGGTCGGCCACCTGCACCGGGACACCGGCTTCGGTCAGCGCGGGGGCCTGGTGGCGCCACAGCGCAGCGTCGCAGGCCAGGCCGGGCAGCAGGATCAGGGTGGGCAGCGGTGGGGACATGCGGGCAGTTTGGCAGACCCGCCTTCGCCGGGCAGGCCGGCAGGCAGGAACCCCGAGCAACCGCGCTGCGTTGGCTGGCCGGCCAGCTGTGCAATGGGCTCGGGCTGGTGGCTGAAGTTGGCGCCCGCGCCGCGCCGCGAGCGGCATGGCCCAGGCGTTAGCATCATCGGCCCGCCCCTCCACAGCACCGCAACCGGCTCTCTGCGCCATGCCCGAAATCGTCTTCAAAGGCAAAGAGTACGTCTACAACCACCACTTGAGCGTGCCCTACCGGCCGCTGGTAGCGGATGCGGCCAAGGGTTTGGGCCTGCCCGACCTGGCCGGCAACCTGGTGATCCATGGCGACAACCTGCAGGCGCTGAAAACCCTGCTGCCGCGTTACGCCGGCGCGGTCGACCTGGTCTTCATCGACCCGCCCTACAACACCGGCAACGAAGGCTGGTGTTACAGCGACGGCGTCAACTCGCCGATCATGAAAGAGTGGCTCAGCACCAACCCGGTGGACGGCGACGACATGCTGCGCCACGACAAGTGGCTGTGCATGATGTGGCCGCGGCTGGTGCTGTTGCGTGAGTTGCTGAGTGAACGCGGCTCGATCTGGATCACGCTGGATGACAACGAGGTGCATCGGGCGAGGATGGTGCTGGATGAGCTGTTCGGCGCGGACAACTTTGTGGCGACGTGTATCTGGCACAAGATGGACAGCCCGAAAAACACCGCCGAGCACTTCAGCGTTGACCACGACTACCTGCTCATCTATGCCAAGAACGTGGAAGATTGGTCGTTGAATCTGCTGCCCAGAACGGAAGGCATGCTGGCGCGCTACCAAAACCCGGATGGCGATGCGCGTGGGCCTTGGTTGTTGAGTGACCTCGACGCACGAAACGCCTATTCCAAAGGCCTCTATCCAATCACGACGCCGACAGGTCGGGTCATTGATGGCCCTCCCAAAGGCAAGTATTGGCGTATCAGCAAAGAGAAGTTCGATGCAATGGCCGCAGACAATCGCATTTGGTGGGGCGTGGATGGCAACGCTGCGCCCAACATCAAGCGGTTTCTTAGCGAAGTTAAGGACGGCGTCGTGCCGCAAACGATCTGGCCTTGGCAAGTCGTCGGCAGCACTCGCAACGCCAAGACAGAGTTGCTGAACATCCTGTCCAGCGGTTTCGAGCACGACATTTTCGTAACACCCAAGCCGACCGAACTGATTGAGCGTGTGCTTGCAATTGGCACTGGCTCAGACGCCCTGATCCTCGACTCCTTCGCCGGCTCCGGCACCACCGCCCACGCGGTGCTCAAAGCCAACGCCAAGGACGGCGGCACACGCCGCTTCATCCTGGTCGAAGGCGAGGCCTACGCCGACACGCTGACCGCCGAGCGGGTTCGCCGCGCCATCAACGGTTATGCCTGGAGTGGCAGCCAACGCGAAACGCTGCTGGAAGAGAAGATCACGCTGACCCAGTTCAAGAAGGCGGCCGACTGGCTGGCCAAGGTCGATGCGATCAAGCGCGCTGAAGGCCTGGTCGATGAACACGACATGGGCGCTGACCTGGTGGAGCAAGCTGCCGCCCAAAGCCCCGAGATCGCGCCCAAGCTGGCCCCCAGGCGCAAGCGCTTCGACAAGATCGAGGTGAAGATCGATGACGGTGTGCTGCGGGTTGAAGGCGTGCGCAAGGTGTCGCAGCGCGCTCCAGGCCTGGGCGGTGAGTTCACCTACTGCACGCTGGGCGATGCGGTTGACCTGCACCAATTGCTCAGCGGCGACAAGCTACCGGCCTTCGAGGCGCTGGGCGCCTGGTTGTTCTACACCGCCACCGGCGGCTCATTACCACCGGCGCCGGCGGGCGCGCCGCAGCACTATCTGGGCGAGGCGCTGGACAAACATGTCTGGCTGATCTACCGGCCCGCGCTGGTCTATTTGAAAAGCCCCGACGCCGCGCTCACGCTGAGCCTGGCGCAGGCGCTGCAGGCCTGGGGCCTGGCGTTTGATGCCGCGCGCCAACGTGCCGCCAAGGGCCACCTGGTGTTTGCGCCGGCCAAGTACCTGAGCAACCAGCAACTCAAGGCCTGCGGGGTCGACTACGCACCGCTGCCGTTTGCGCTGTACCGGAGTTCTTGAAGATGGCCAAATACGAAGCAGAACGGTTTGACCTGCAGCGTGAGCACTTTCAGAAGGCGCTGGCGCGGCTGAAAGAAGCGCTGGCCGAGAACGAAACCTCGTTTGTCCGCGACTCGATCATTCAGCGCTTTGAGTTCACCTTCGAGATGGCCTGGAAGGCGATGTACCGCTACCTGCGCGACAAGGGTGAGAACGTGGCGGCCAAGGCCTGGGACGTGATGCCGCTGGCACTGGAAGCCCGCATGATCCAGGACGCCGAGGCCTGGGACCAACTGCGGGCCTACCGCAACGACAGCAGCCATGAGTACAACGAGGCCCGCGCGGTCGAAGTGGCCGCCTTCGTTCGCAGCCACGGGCTGGCGCTGTTCGAGGCCTTGCGAGACGACCTGGCGCGACGCCGATGAACGCGCCCGACCACGGCCTGGTCAGGGATGCCGACTTGCGGCATGAGGCCATCGCCGAAAACCGCAAGAACTCGGGCCTGGGACCGCGCACGCTGCAAAAGTTGCTGGCCCTGTTCGAGCACACGCCCGGGATCGAGCGGGTGATGCTGTTTGGCTCGCGCGCCCGGGGCGACTTTCGTGCCGAGTCTGATATCGATCTGGCGATTGACGCACCTGAGCTGGGCGCCGCCGGTATCGCCAGGCTCGAAGGGCAGGTTGAAGCAGCCGGCTTGATGTACCGGGTCGATCTGGTGTGGCTGCAGGGCCAGGTGGATGGGCGTTTGAAGGCCTTCATCGAGCGGGATGGCCGCGCGCTGTGGGCCCCCACCCGCTACCTGGCCGATGTCGACGAGCTGGGCGGCAGCCACCTGAAGGACTTCCAGAGCCGGGTGCTGGGCCAGTTGGGCGACTACCTGGCTGAACTGCTGCGCCACCACGCCCAATCGGTGCCGGCGGTGGCCGCGCTGCGCGCGATGGAAGGCATGGAAGACGCCAGCCGCACGGTGGCCGATTACCCCCGCAAGGCTTGGGCCGCGTTGAAGCAGCGCGGCTTGTTGCCGGCCAGCTTTGCTGAGCAGCCGCACTCCAGCCGCTTTGACGGCGCGGGGCGGGCGATCCCCAATGTCTGCCTGAAGGTGCCCACCGGCGGCGGCAAGACCCTGCTGGCCGCCGCCAGCGTGGCGAGGGTGTTCGGCACTTGGTTTCAGCGCCACACCGGCCTGGTGTTGTGGGTGGTGCCCAACGAGGCGATCTACCGGCAGACGCTGAAGACGCTGAGCGACCGCGACCATCCCTATCGCCAAATCTTGAACCTGGCCGGCGCCGGCCGGGTGAAGATCCTGGAGAAACAGTCGCCGCTGTCACGGCTGGACGTCGACGGCCACCTCTGCGTGATGGTGCTGATGCTGGCCTCGGCGGCGCGCCAGAGCAAGGAGACGCTGCGCTTCTTTCGCGACCGCGGCAATGTGCTGGGTTTCCTGCCGCGCGAGGACGATGTGCCCGGCCATTGGGCGTTGTTGTCGGCGGTTCCTAACCTCGATGTTTACGCGCCCTGGGGGGACGGGGACGGCACGCAGGACAACGCTCGCCGGCAGATGGGCAGCATCGTCAAAAGCTCGCTGGGCAATGTGATGCGCCTGCTGCGGCCGATGGTGGTGATCGACGAGGGCCACCACGGCTACACCGAGAACGCGCTGAAGACCTTGGACGGTTTCAACCCCGGCTTCTTGCTCGAGCTGTCGGCCACGCCGCGCATCGCCTCGGCCAAGGGCAGTGGCTCCAACATCCTGGTCGACGTGCGCGGCACCGACCTGGACGCGGCGCAGATGGTCAAGCTGCCGATCCATGTCGACGTGCAGCACTGGAGCGACTGGCAGGCTTGCCTGATGGCCTCGGTGCAGCGTTTGAACGGCTTGCAAGCCGCTGCTCAGACGCTGCAGGCCGAGACGGCGCGCTACATCCGGCCGATCTTGCTGGTGCAAGTGGAGCGCACCGGCGCCGACACCCGCGATGCCGGCTACATCCACGCCCAGGACGTGTTGGCCTACCTGCTGCAGATCGGCTTCACCGCGCGGCAGATCGCGGTCAAGACGGCCGAGACAAACGACTTAAAAGCGCCCGAGAACATCGACCTGCTCAGCCCCACTTGCGAGGTGCGGGTGATCATCACCAAGCAGGCCTTGCAAGAGGGCTGGGATTGCCCGTTTGCCTATGTGCTGTGCGCGTTGGCGGCGGGCCGCAACCCGGCGGCGATGACCCAGCTGGTGGGCCGCATCCTGCGCCAGCCCCAGGTGACCAAGACCGACCGCGAGGCGCTGGATGCCTGCTATGTGCTGTGCCACGACGCCCGCACGTCCGAGGTGGTGAAGGCGATCAAGGCGTCACTGGAAGGCGAGGGCATGGGCGACCTGGCGATGGCGGTGACCGGCGACCCCGGCGCGCAGCCCGACCTGGCGCGCATCGTGCAGACCCGGCGGCCAGCGCTGGCCGGTGTGCGGCTGTTTCTGCCCAAGGTCAGCTGGGTGGCAGCGGGCGGCGCGCGCCGCGAGCTGGTCTACGACAGCGATGTGTTGTCGGCGGTGGACTGGTCGGCGCTGGACCGCGACGCCCTGGCGCAGGGCTGGGCGCCCAAGCGCGAGGCGCCGTTGGGCGAACAGTTCGATGTCTCGCTGGACATCCTGCTGCGCGACGCCTTGCCGCAACACCACCGGGCCCAGGCGACCGGCGGTGCGCTGGATCGGGCCTTGGTGGTGCGGGCTTTATTGGACTTGGTACCCAATGCCTGGTGGGTGTGGGACTGGGTGGGCACGGTGCTGCTGCGGCTGCAGGCGGCCGGCTTCGACGAAGCCCAGCTGGCGGCGTCGAGCGCCTCATTGATCGAGCGTCTGCGGATCGACCTGGAGCGCGAGCGCGACCGGCTGGCCGAGGCGGTGTTTGCAGCGGGTGTGGCTGCTGGGCAGATCGAATTTGCGCTGCGGGCGGATCTGGCCGATTACGAACTGCCGACCAGCGCCGAGTTGCAGTTGACCGGCGTGCCCCGGCCGTTGACGCGGCCGGATGCGCGGCCGGTCGAAAAGAGCCTGCTGGAGCCGGCGCTGAACACGCCGGACCTCAACGGCTTCGAAGCTGAATTTGCCGGTTATCTGGACGGCAAGCAAGCGGTGCACTGGTGGCACCGCAATGTGGCCAAAACCCAGTACGGCTTGCAGGGCTGGAAGCGGCAGAAGGTCTATCCGGACTTCGTGTTCGGGCTGGTCCAGCGCGATGGTGTGCAGCGCAGCGTGCTGCTCGAGACCAAGGGCGCGCACCTGGCCGGGTCAGCTGACACGGTCTACAAGCGCCTGCTGCTGGAGCGCCTGGATGCGGCGTTCCGCGACGAGCGCTGGAGCGCGGTGGGCCGACTGGCACTGCAAGACCGCAACAGCCAAGTGGTGTCGTGCGACTTGCTGCTGGACTCTGGCTGGCAGGGCGCGCTGGAGCAGCGCTGGTTCAGCGAAGCCTAAGTCGCCTGTCGGACCTGGGGTTTTGGGTCGCCCCGCCTGGCCGCCCGCCTTATGCGATCAGCGCAGAAGCTCAGAACAATTCATTCGATTGAGCTAATTCCAAAGATTTCATAATCTGTTTTTCGCATAAGCAGGCGTTTGCATGAACTTCCAACAACTGCGCTCGGTGCGAGAGGCGGTGCGCCAAGGCTTCAACCTGACCGAGGTGGCGGCGGCGCTGCACACCTCGCAGCCGGGCGTGAGCCGGCAGATCCGCGAGCTGGAGGACGAACTCGGGATCGAGATCTTCGTGCGTGCTGGCAAGCGCCTGACCGGGTTGACACCGCCGGGCGCCACCGTGTTGCCAATCGTCGAGCGGTTGCTGCAAGAGGCCGGCAACTTGCAGCGCGCGGGCGACGATTTCGCCCGCAGCGGCCAGGGCACGCTGACCATCGCCGCGACCCATTCGCAGGCCCGCTATGCCTTGCCGGCGGCGGTGCGTGACTTTCGCGCCAGCCATCCGCGGGTGCAATTGCACCTGCGCCAGGGCAGCCCACAGCAGGTGGCGCGTTTGCTGCTGGACGGTGAGGCCGACATCGGCGTGGCCACCGAGGCGCTGGCCGAGTACAGCGAGTTGCTGGCCCTGCCCTGCTACCGCTGGACCCACACCGTGGTGGTGCCGCCCGGCCACCCGCTGGCCGATGCCGCTGCGGCCGGCCAGCCGTTGTCGCTGCAGCGGCTGGGCGAGTTTCCGCTGATCACCTACGAGACCGGCTACACCGGCCGTTCCCATATCGACGAGGCCTTCGCGCGCGCCGGCCTGGCGCCCGAGGTGGTGCTGGTGGCGATGGACGCCGACGTCATCAAGACCTATGTCGAACTGGGCATGGGCGTGGGTATCGTCGCGGCGCTCGCTTTCGACGAGGCGCGCGACAGCCACCTGCGGGCGATCGACGCGCGCCACTTGTTCGCGGCCAATCTGACGCGGCTGGCGATCCGCCGCAACAGCTACCAGCGCGACTATGTCTATGACTTCATCACCAGCTTCGCGCCGCCACTGACCCGCGAGCGCGTGCTGACGGCGCTGCGCGCCGAGCCGGGCGAGGACTTCAGGCTCTAAAACGCCAGGGCCCGATCAGTAGTGGATGGCCTTGGGCACGCCACCCCCGGCCGCAATCGCATCGCCGTTGATCGCCCGCGAGCGCGGTGAGCACAGGAACACCACCACGTCGGCCACCTCGGCCGCGTCCACCAGGTGCTGAATGGAGTTGCCGGTGGCCATCTGCGCCTCCAGCTGCGCGGGCGGCACACCGGCCGCCGCGGCGCGCGCGGCCACCAGCGGCGCGGTACGTTCAGTGCGCGTCAGGCCGGGGTGCACCACCGTCACGTTGATGCCTGAGGGGCCCAGCTCGTCGGCCATGTTCTTGGTCAATGCGGCCACCGCCACGTTGCGCATGCTGCCCACGGCATTGCCGGTTTGGCGCGCGGCCAGGCCGCTG
>JAYVDE010000113.1:0-2649 GCA_043749575.1 Burkholderiaceae bacterium
AGCCCAGCTATGGCGAGGATTTGCAAGGCCGCAGACCGCCCAAAACAGGGCTGACCGCGCCGCGAGGGACTTGTTCAGCGTTGCCCTATGCTGCCGCCAATGAATGATGACCAGTTGCTGCGCTATTCGCGCCACATCTTGCTCGACGACATCGGCGTCGAAGGCCAGGCCCGGCTGCTGGCCAGCCACGCGCTGGTGATCGGTGCCGGAGGGCTGGGTTCGCCGGTGGCGCTGTACCTGGGCACCGCGGGCGTCGGCCGCATCACGCTGGTCGACCACGACACGGTGGACCTGACCAACCTGCAGCGCCAGATCGCCCACAACCTGGCGCGGGTCGGCCAGCCCAAGGCCGAATCGGCGCGCCAGACGATCAACGCCATCAACCCCGACGTGCAGGTGATCGCAGTGAACCACCGCGCTGATGCGGCTTGGCTGGATGCCGCGGTGTTGCAGGCCGACGTGGTGGTCGATTGCAGCGATAACTTCCAGACCCGCCATGCCGTCAACGCGGCCTGCGTGGCGCACCACAAGCCGTTGGTCTCGGGCGCGGCGATCAGCTTCGATGGCCAGGTCTCGGTCTACGACACGCGGCAGGCGGGCGCACCGTGTTACGCCTGCATCTTTCCGGCCGAAGCCACTTTCGAGGAGGTGCGCTGCGCGACCATGGGGGTGTTTGCGCCCTTGGTCGGCATCATCGGCTCGGTGCAGGCCGCCGAAGCACTGAAGCTGCTGGCCGGCGTGGGCCAGTCATTGGCCGGGCGGCTGCAGATGCTGGATGCGCGCACCATGGAATGGACCGAGATCCGGATGGTGCGCCAGCCGGGCTGCGCGGTCTGTAGCACGCCATCGCAGGCCTGATCGCGCTGCCCGGGCCCGCTTATCGAACGGCCTGAAGCTGCAAGCCAGCCCAGGCCCGCAGGATGGATGGCCTTCAGGCCGCCGGCTGGCTTGCCGCCAGGCTGGCCAGCGTGTCGGAGCTGAGCACCGTCGTGCCGGGCGTCGCATCGGCCACAGCCCGGTGCAAGGCCGTGGCCACCGCGGTGGCGCTGATCGGTCGCAGCTTGCGTGGCAACAAGCAGCGCAGCACCGGCATCAGCAGCTGCGCCACGCGTTCGCCGGTCCGTGCCGGCTGGCCCAGCGCCGTGCGATCACCTAGCAACAGCGAGGGCCGGGCCAGCACCAGCTGCGGCAGGCCAAGCGCCGTCAACGCCT
This sequence comes from Burkholderiaceae bacterium, assembly GCA_043749575.1. GTDB lineage: Bacteria > Pseudomonadota > Gammaproteobacteria > Burkholderiales > Burkholderiaceae_C > Pseudaquabacterium. Next base: position 1,213 of record JAYVDE010000113.1, read on the forward strand.
GCTCGGCCTCGCCCTTGATCCGGTTGTAGAACACCGATGACCGGGCGTTGGCACCCATCGCCGACACCACGCCGATCCGGTTGACACCGGCGGCCTGCGCGGCGCGGCCAAAGGCGAGCACGGCATCGAGGTCGGCGGCGCGGAAGGCGGCCTGCGAGCCGGCCGTCTTGATGGTGGTGCCGAGGCAGCAGAAAGCCCAGTCGGCTGCCGGCAGGGCCGGCATGCCGGGCTGGCCCAGCGTGGCGTAGTCGACCAGCAGCGCCGTGACACCGCGTGGCAGGCCCTGGCGCTGCGCCGGCTTGCGCACCAGCGCGGTGACGCTGCGACAGCGCGGGTCGGCCACCAACTGGGCCAACAGTGCCCGGCCGACCAGGCCGGTGCCGCCCGCCACCAGCACGCGCACCTGGGCCGCCTTGGGCACGCGAGCCGGTGCTGAGCCAGCCGTTGACCGCTGGGCGGGCCGGCTGGCGGGCGTGCGGCGCGTCATCGGTTTCAGCGCTTGGGTGGGTTGCTGCGGCCGCCGGGGCCACCACTGCCACCACCACCACCGCCACCACCGCCGCTACCACTGCGCGCGGGGCCGCCGGACGAGCGTGCACCGCCCACACCGGTGCCAGCCGCGGGCCGGCCAGCGCCAGCCTGCGCCGGTCGGGCACCGCCGAAGCCGCCACCGCCTGCAGCCGGGCGGCCACCACCGCCCGCCGCCGGGCGGCCGCCGCCAGCGCCGCTGTCACGACGACCCTGGCCGCCGCCGCCACCGCCGCCGGAACGACCACCGCCACCACCACCAGCCGACCGGCCGCCGTCGAAGCCGCCACCCGCATTGCGGCGGGTGCCGCCGACGCCGATGGTCATGCGGCCCAGTACGATCGGCTCGGCCTTCTCACTGCTCGGCGGCTCGAAGCCGGGCACGATCTCACTGGGGATGCTGCGCTTGATCAGCTTTTCGATGTCGCGCAGAAAGATGTCTTCGTCAACGCAGACCAGGCTGATCGCCTCGCCGGTGGCACCGGCGCGGCCGGTGCGGCCGATCCGGTGCACATAGTCTTCCGGCACGTTGGGCAGCTCGAAGTTGACGACGTGCGGCAGCATGTCGATGTCGATGCCGCGGGCGGCGATGTCGGTCGCCACCAGCACCTGCAAGTCATTGGTCTTGAAGTCGGCCAGCGCCTTGGTGCGGGCACCCTGGCTCTTGTTGCCGTGGATCGCCATCGCCGTGATGCCCTCGTCATTGAGGAACTCGGCCAACCGGTTGGCGCCGTGTTTCATGCGCGTGAACACCAGCACCTGGTGCCAGTTGCCCGACTTGATCAGGTGCGACAGCAGCGCCTTTTTCTTTTCGCGGCCCACCGGATGCACCTTCTGGGCGATGGTCTCGGCGGTCTGGTTGCGCCGCGCCACTTCGATCAGCGCCGGGTTGTTCAGCAACCGGTCGGC
>JAYVDE010000114.1:0-7389 GCA_043749575.1 Burkholderiaceae bacterium
CGACGAGCACGGCTTCGCCTGGGCGGCGGCTTGGGGGATCACGCAAAAAACCTTCAGCTACACCAACCACACGCTGATGCCCGAGGCACTGGAGACCTGGCCGGTGTCCTTGATGCAGCAGGTGCTGCCGCGACACCTGGAAATCATCTTCCGCATCAACCATGAGTTTTTGCTGCAGGCCCAGGCGCTGCGGCCGGGCGACATGGATTTTCAACGCCGGCTGTCGCTGATCGACGAGGGCGCCGATGGCGGACATGAACGCCGCGTGCGCATGGCGCATCTGTCGATCGTCGGCAGCCACACGGTGAACGGCGTGTCCAAGCTGCACAGTGACTTGCTGGTCGAAACCATCTTTGCCGACTTTGCCGCTCTGTGGCCTCAGCGTTTCACCAACATGACCAACGGCGTCACGCCGCGGCGCTGGTTGACACAGGCCAACCCGGGGCTCACCGCGCTGATCGACGGCCAACTGGGCAGCGGCTGGCGGCGCAACCTCGATCTGCTGAAAGGCCTGCTGCCATTGGCCGAGGATGCCGAATTCCGCCGGGCCTTCATGGCCGTGAAGAACGAGAACAAGCAGCGGCTGGCCGCGCTGATTCACCGCAGCACCGGCATCAGCGTCAACCCCGCCAGCCTGTTTGACGTGCAGGTCAAGCGCATCCACGAGTACAAGCGCCAGTTGCTCAACCTGCTGCATGTGGTGACCCGCTACCGCGCGATCCTGGCCCAGCCGAACGCCGACTGGCTGCCGCGCACGGTGATCTTTGCCGGCAAGGCGGCCAGCAGCTACACCACCGCCAAGAACATCATCCGGCTGATCCACGATGTCGGTCAGGTCGTCAACCACGACCCCCGCATCGGCGACAAGCTGAAGCTCGTGTTCATCCCGAACTACGGCGTCTCGGTGGCCGAGCTGATCATGCCGGGTGCCGACTTGTCCGAGCAGATCTCCACCGCCGGCACCGAGGCCTCGGGCACCGGCAACATGAAGCTGGCGCTCAACGGCGCGCTGACCATCGGCACCGACGATGGCGCCAACATCGAGATCCGCCAAAACGTCGGCGACGACAACATCTTCATCTTCGGCAAGCTGGCGCACGAGGTGGCCGCCATCCGCGCCGCCGGCTACCAACCGATGCGCCTCTACGAGGCTGACCCGCAGCTCAAAGCCGTGCTCGACAGCATCGCCTCCGGCGCCTTCTCGCCCGACGAGCCGGCGCGCTACCGCGGCCTGATTGACAGCCTGCTGTGGGGCGGCGACCATTACCTGCTGCTGGCCGACTACGCGGCCTACGTCGCCGCACAAGGCCGGGTCGACGCGCTGTACCGCGACCAGGGCGGCTGGGCCCGCAAGGCCATCGCCAACGTCGTTGGCATGGGCCCGTTCTCGGCCGACCGCACGATCCGCCAATACGCCGACCAGATCTGGAGTGTCTTGCCACAAGCCTGAAGGCGTGCATGATCCCGCGCCGACCTACAGTGAACGCATGCTGAGCCCCCAAGACATCGAGCTGATCCGCCTGGGCCGCCACGGCGACCCGTTTGCCGTGCTGGGCCCTCACCGCGACGCCACCGGCCAGACCTGGGTGCGGGCCTTCTTGCCCGGCGCCACCGCGGTGGCCGTGATCGGCGCAACCGATGCGCGGGTGCTGGGAACGCTGCTGGCAGTGCACGCAGCTGGTGTATGGGACGGCCCGGTGGCGTTGTCAGCGGGCTCGGCACTCGCCCAAGCTGGCCAACCCGCCTACCGGCTGCAGATCAGCTGGGCCGACGGCCAGCGCCAAGTGGCCGAAGACCCCTACCGCTTCGGCCCGCTGCTGGGTGAATTGGACGCCTGGCTGCTGGCCGAAGGCAGCCACCTGCGGCCGTTCGAGGTGTTGGGCGCCACCCCGCGCCGCCACCAGGGCGTGGCCGGCACCGGCTTTGCGGTCTGGGCGCCGAACGCCACCCGCGTCAGCGTGGTCGGTGATTTCAACCACTGGAACGGCGCCCGCCACCCGATGCGGCTGCGCCGCGAGTGCGGCGTCTGGGAACTGTTCATGCCTGGCGTGGCCATTGGCGCGCGCTACAAGTTTGAGCTGCTCGGCCCGCACGGCCAGCTGCTGCCGCAGAAGGCCGACCCGATGGCCCGCGCCGCTGAGTTGCGCCCAGCCACCGCCAGCGTGGTGGCGGCCATGCCCGCGCCGGTGGCGCCCTCGCCGGCACGCCAGGCCGCCAATGCGCTGGGCGCGCCGATCAGCATTTACGAGGTGCACCTGGGCTCGTGGCGGCGGATTCTTGACAACAGCGCCGAAGAAGGTGACCGCTGGCTCAACTGGGACGAGCTGGCGGCCACGCTGCTGCCCTATGCCAAAGACCTGGGCTTCAGCCATGTCGAACTGCTGCCGATCAGCGAGCACCCGTTTGACGGCTCCTGGGGCTACCAGCCGCTGGGGCTGTACGCCCCCACCGCCCGCTTCAGCAGCCCGGCGGCCGATGGCAGCCAAACCGGCGACGGCGCCGGCTTCAAGCGCTTTGTAGCGGCCGCGCACGCCGCCGGCCTGGGCGTGATCCTCGACTGGGTGCCGGCCCATTTCCCCACTGACGGCCACGGCCTGGGCCAGTTCGACGGCAGCTGCCTGTACGAATACGCCGATCCGCGCGAGGGCTTCCACCCCGACTGGAACACGCTGATCTGCAACCTGGGCCGCACGGAGGTGCGCAACTTTCTGGTCGGCAACGCGCTGTACTGGTTGGAGCGTTTTGGCGTCGACGGCCTGCGGGTCGATGCAGTGGCCTCGATGCTCTACCGCGACTACAGCCGCCAACCGGGCGAATGGATTCCCAACCTGCACGGCGGACGCGAGAACCTCGAAGCCATCAGCTTCTTGAAGCGGCTGAACGAGGTGATCGGCGCCGAGCGGCCGCAGGCCATCACGCTGGCCGAAGAATCAACCGCCTTCCCGGCGGTGTCACGCCCCAGCTATGGCGGCGGGCTGGGCTTCCACTACAAATGGAACTTGGGCTGGATGCACGACACGCTGGCCTACATGGCGCGTGAACCCAGCCACCGCGCCTACCACCAGGGCGAGATGAGCTTCGGCCTAGTCTATGCCTACAACGAGAACTTCGTGCTGCCGCTCTCGCATGACGAGGTGGTGCACGGCAAGGGCTCGCTGATCGGCAAGATGCCGGGCGATCCTTGGCAGAAGTTTGCCAACCTGCGCGCCTATTACGGCTTCATGTGGGGCCATCCGGGCAAGAAGCTGCTGTTCATGGGTGGCGAGTTTGCGCAAGTGCGCGAATGGAACCACGACCGCAGCCTGGACTGGCACCTGCTCGATGAGCACGCCGACCCGGCCCACGCCGGTGTGCAGCGGCTGGTGCGCGACTTGAACCACTTGCAGCGCCGATTGCCCGCATTGCACCAGCGCGATTTCACGCCCGACGGCTTCGAGTGGATCAGCCACGACGATGCGCTCAACAGCGTGCTGGCCTTTGTGCGCCATGCGGTGGCTGACACCACCGGCGACACGCGGCCGGTGCTGGTGGTGTGCAACTTCACGCCCACGGTGCACACCGCCTACCGCGTCGGCGTACCGCGCGCCGGCCAATGGGTCGAGCGGTTGAACACCGATTCGGCGCACTACGGCGGCAGCAACGTCGGCACGCCGCTGGGCGCAGCGCAGGCGCAAGCCGTGCCCGCCCATGGCCGACCGCAGTCGCTGTTGCTGACCTTGCCGCCGCTGGCCAGCGTGTTTTTCGAGTGGATCGCTTAGCCGGCGTCGCTGACGGCGGTATGGCGCCGCCGTCGGCTAAGCCGCCATCCACCGAGCCAAGCCCTGCCCCGCCGCGGCCCGCCGAACCATCCAGCGCCGAGCCACCCAGCGCCGAGCAATTGCCGGCCAACCTGGGACGACCCGCGGCCTGGCCCGAGCCGGCGCCGCTGCTGCTGGAGCCCGGCCGCCCCGGCCCGCTGGGTGCGCACTGGGACGGCCAGGGGCTGCACATCGCCGTCAGCTCGGCCGATGCCCAGGCCATTGAGCTGTGCCTGTTCGACGCCAGTGGCCAGGTCGAAACCCACCGCGGCGTGTTGCCCGGCTGCACCCAAGACTTGTGGCACGGTTACTTGCGCGCCACGCCCGGCAGCCCGCTCGGTCGGCCGGGCCAGCTTTACGGCCTGCGCGCCCATGGGCCTTGGCGGCCCGACCGTGGCCAGCGCTTCAATCCGCGCAAGCTGCTGGTCGACCCCTACGCCCGCGAGATCGTCGGCCAGTTCGACGCCAGCCCCGAGCACTTCGACCACGACGGCCACGAAGGCGGCAATTACCCGCTGCAGCCCGACCCGCGCGACAACGCCGCCACGGCGCTGAAGGCCCGCGTGGTGCACGATGCCTTCGATTGGGGCGAGGACCCACCGCTGCGCACGCCGCTGGCCGACACCGTGCTGCTGGAAGTCCACGTCAAGGGCTACACCCGGCTGCATCCCGCCGTGCCGGCGCCGCTGCAGGGCACCTACGCCGGCCTGGCGCAACCGGCGGTGGTCGATCACTTCAAGCAACTGGGCATCACCGCGCTCAGCCTGCTGCCGGTGCAGCACGCGCTGGACGAACCGCGGCTGCTGGCGATGGGCCTGCGCAACTACTGGGGCTACAACACGCTGGGGTTTTTCAGCCCCAGCCCGCGGCTCGCGGCCAAGCCGGACGACGCCCGCAACGAGTTCCGCCGCATGGTGCAAACGCTGCACGCGGCCGGCATCGAGGTGATGCTCGACGTGGTCTTCAACCACAGCGCCGAAGGCGACGAGAACGGCCCGACCTTGAGTTTTCGCGGCCTGGACAACGCCCACTGGTACCGCCTGCCCCACGCGCACCGCAGCGGCTACGAGAACTTCAGCGGCTGCGGCAACACGCTCGACATCCGCCAGCCGCGGGTGCTGCAGCTGGTGATGGACTCGCTGCGCTTCTGGGTCAGCGAGATGCATGTCGACGGTTTCCGCTTCGACCTGGCCACGGCGTTGGGCCGCGGCGACCAGGGCTTCGAACGCGATGGCGCGTTTTTCAAGGCGCTGCAACAAGACCCGCTGCTGTCGCGGCTGTGGGCCGACGGCAAACTGATCGCCGAGCCCTGGGACCTGGGACCGGGCGGTTACCAGGCCGGCAACTTCCCGCGCGGCTGGCTGGAATGGAACGACAGCTTTCGCGACACCATGCGCGCCTTCTGGCTGGGTGGCTCGGTCACCCGGGGCCAGTTTGCCCAGGCGCTGGCGGGCTCGTCTGAGCGGCTGCAGGCGCAGCGGCCCACGCCGATGGAATCGGTCAACTACGTGGTTTCGCACGACGGCTTCACGCTGCGCGATCTGGTCAGCCACGACCTGCGCCACAACCAGGCCAATGGCGAGCACAACCGCGATGGCCATGGCCACAACCTGAGCTGGAACTGCGGTGTCGAGGGCGTCACCGACGACCCCGAGGTGATGCAGCGCCGCAGCCGGCTGCAGCGCGCGCTGCTGGCCACCGTGCTGCTGAGCCAGGGCACGCCGATGCTGGCCGGCGGCGACGAGATCGGCCACAGCCAGCGTGGCAACAACAACCCGTACTGCCAGGACAACGCCATCAGCTGGATCGCCTGGTCGCAAGCCGACACGGCACTGCAGCGTTTCACCGCCCGCGTGCTGGCGTTGCGCCGGCAATGCTTGCCGCTGCGGCCCAGCTGGTACACCGGGCTGACCGATGGCCAGGGCCGACACGACCTGAGCTGGCTGCGCCGGGGCGGTGGCACGCTGGGCGACTGGGACTGGACCCAATCGCCCTCGCGGGTGCTGGGTGCGCTGATCGGCGCCCCGGGCCGCGGCGGGCGTGTGCTGCTGTTGTTGTTCAACGCCGAACCTGAGCTCGTCGACTTCACGTTGCCACCCGGTGACTGGTCAGCCCTGCTCGACACCGCCGACGATGAGGTGGGCCAACAGCACGGTGAACCGCGGCAAGCCAGCTACCCCTTGGCCGCGCGCAGCGTGGTCTTGCTCGCCGGCGCCGCCCTGTCTATGCCACCGCCACCCCACCGCACGCGCCGCGGCGCCTGACCCACCATGCGATTTCCACGCGCCAGCGGTGTCTTGTTGCACCCCACCTCGCTGCCCAGCCCGCACGGCAGCGGCGACCTCGGCCCGGCCGCCCACCACTTCATCGACTGGTTGCACGGCGCCGGCCAGAGCTTGTGGCAGATGCTGCCGCTGGGCGGCATCGGCCCTGGCGATTCACCCTATATGAGCCCTTCGGCCTTTGCCGGCAACGTGCTGCTGATCGACCTGGCCGACCTGCAGCAGCGCGCTTGGCTGGCCGCCGATGCATTCGCCGCAGCACCCGCTGCCGACCCCTGCCGGATCGACTACGCCACCATGGTGCCCTACCGCCTGCAGCGGCTGGCCCAGGCGGCCGCCGTGTTCGCCACCGCGGCCAGCGCCGCTGACAGGGCCGCGTTCAACGACTTTTGCGCCGACCACGCCGACTGGCTAGCCGACTACAGCTTGTTCATGGCCTTGAACGAGGCCCACGGGGGCGCCGACTGGTCGACTTGGGGCGACGGTCTGGCCCGGCGGACCCCGCACGCGCTGGCCGCCGCCCGTGTGCAGCATGCCCCGCGCATCGCCTTCTGGGCCTTCTGCCAGTGGTGCTTTTTCCGCCAGTGGGCGGCGCTGCGGGGCCATGCCCACAGCAAGGGCGTCAAGATCATCGGTGACGCGCCGATCTTCATCGCCCACCAGAGCGCCGATGTCTGGGCCCGACCCGACTTGTTTCAGCTGGATGCCAGCGGCCAGCCCAGCGTGGTGGCCGGCGTGCCGCCCGACTACTTCAGCGCCACCGGCCAGCGCTGGGGCAACCCGCTGTACCGCTGGGATGCCCACGCCGCCGAAGGCTACGCCTGGTGGGTGCAGCGCTTGCGCCACACGCTGGCGCTGGTCGACATCGTGCGCATCGACCACTTTCGCGGCTTTGCCGATTACTGGGAGATCCCGGCCGATCAGCCCACCGCCGAGCACGGCCGCTGGCGGCCCGGCCCGGGCATGGCGCTGTTCGACGCCATCGCCCAGGCGTTGGGCCCGCTGCCGTTGATCGCCGAAGACCTGGGGGTGTTGTCCCAGCCCGTCAAGGACTTGCTGGCGGCCAGCGGCTTTCCCGGCATGGCGATCCTGCAGTTCGCCTTTGCCGGCGACGCCCGCGACCCCTTCCTGCCGCACAACCACCACCAGCACAGCGTGGTCTACAGCGGCAGCCACGACAACGACACCACCACCGGCTGGTGGGCCACCGCCAGCGACCATGAACGCCACCACGCCCGCGCCTACCTGGCCACCGACGGCCACGACATCGCCTGGGCGATGCTGCGCGCGGCCTGCGCCTCAGTGGCCGA
>JAYVDE010000115.1:0-2645 GCA_043749575.1 Burkholderiaceae bacterium
ACGACTGGGGCATGGCCGCGATGGACCGGCAAACGCGGGCCGATCTGCTGGAAATCATTGATGACCGTGCAGGCCATCGGGCCACCATCATCACCAGCCCGTTGCCGATCGAGCATTGGCACGAATGGATCGGCGATCAGACCACGGCCGATGCCATGCTGGACCGCATCATGTAAAGCCACCACCGCTTCACGCTCACAGGTGAATCACTGCGAAAAAAAGCGACGGTATCAAAAGCCAAAGGGGACAACCCGGCTGACAACGCCTGAGTGACCGCAGCCCCTGCCGGGGGCGAGTTGTGCATGAGTAGATGCACAACTGCCAGGGGCCTCCGGCGGCCTGGCCGGGGCCGATGAAATCAATCAATCCGTAAACCAGGAAAGGCAATACAGCCGAAAAAGCAGCTCGGCCATAAAATCACATCGCGCAACACCGCCCATCGGTCACGTTCGCCGCAATCCCAGTCACCCACCCGAAACCAGACTTTTGATGTCAATCCAGCGTGCTGATAAAGCGCTCCAGTGTGGGACGCATGCGCGGAGGTTTACTTTTTATCACCGTGCCAATGTTTACGAAGCAGACAGGTTCTTCACCGTAACAGAGCGAGAAAAGCACCCGCATTCGCAGTGAATTTATGGCGCGACCACTTGTCAAACCAGAGCCAAACCCCATTGACTGTGCCGATAACAAGATATTTTGAATGGCGCAGCCCATCGAGACTATCCGTTCGAGTGGTGGAGTGTTGGGTTCTTCGGTGCCTAACCGTGCAACGGCCAGCATCAGCATTGGTGCCCGGTGAGCCTTTGCCCTGGCATCTTCAATCTGCTCAAAGGTCGCTCCCGGGTCCCGGTCAATCAAAGCCAGTGCAAAGACTTCACCGAGCAGATGGCGCTTGTCCACAGGAACTACGATAAACCGCCAGGGCACGAGTAATCCATGGTCAGGGGCGGCGGCGGCGGCGAGAAGCATACGCTCGAACTGCTCTTCGGTAGGTCCAGGACCAACCAACCGTCTGGGTGAAACCGTCTGGCGTCCATGAATAAGCGCGTGAGCCATGTCACAGCTGTCGGCGGTCCAAGGTTGACGCACTGGACTGCCGCCCTGGCTCTTTGAGTCATGCAGTGAGTATTCGTGCTTTTCCATTGAGACGGTCATTTGTTCTCCTCGAAGCGCGGACTTGAGGTGTTGTGACGCCCCCAAGTCCGCGAGAGCTGCTTCAGCCAACGCGGCGCTCTTTGAAGCTGACGGTAGATTTCCACTCGTCAACGCTGTCGATGCGATTTGATACTGCCCCTGCGCGTCGTACACTATAGCAGTAGAACTATGCAGCTTGTTTTTGTTGCGCCGAATACCAGCGTTTCTCAAACTGCGGTTGCCCCCGAAAAAGATACTCTGTTGCTGATGTTCAAATTCAGTTTATTGGAGAGTACGACATGCGCAAGGGGTAAAGTCATACGGGCCAGCGGCAAGTAGCCTTCATGGGTTTGCCGGAACCTTGCGCAACAGGTACTTGTGAAACAGCGGAACAGTAAACGCAGTGTCCCAATGGATGGGGCTCCAAACAATTCCGCTGGCAGCGAAGCGCAACGAGTCGTCTACTCGGCCGAGGGTGCTTCGCTGTCGGCACTGCCGCAATGAGGTCTCGTTGACGGGGCGCACCATCATGCATGCGACGCGGACGCCCTTACAGGCGTGGTTCTGGGGTGCGTACTCGGTGACGACGCAGACGCCGGGCCTGTCGGCGCTTCAGTTTCAGCGGGCAACTGAAAGCCACCGCTACGAGACGGCCTTCCAGCTATTGCACAAGCTGCGCGTCGACATGGTCCGCCCCGATAGGGACCGCATCGGTGGTGAGCGGCTGGTCGAGGTGGACGAGACGCTCGTCGGCGGCAGGACGCGAGGCGAGGGACGCAGCGTCCACCAAAAGAAGTACGGCGTTGGCGCGGTCGAGTTCAGGGCGAAGCTGGACAAGCCCAGGCGACGGAGCGTGTACGCTGGCCCCTCCGGTTGCAGGCCCTGGACGATCGGGCCAAGGCGTCGTTGGAGGCGTTCGTCACGGAGAACGCGGAGCCCCACAGTCATGTTTTATCACCGATGGATGGCAGGGCTAAGACAACTTGGAAACACTCGGATGCGACCACGAGCCCGTCGTGCTTGGTGGCGACCATTAAAAAGCGGAGCAGGCGCTACCCTTGATCCACCTGTTTTTCTCGAACGTGGCGGCTTGGGACTCACCACTGCGTGAGCCAACAGCACTTTCCTGCGTACCTGAATGAGTTCGTGTTCCGCTTCAATCGGCGCTTCTACCAAATGTCAGCGGTTACTTCCGCTCTGGGCATTGGTGTAAACGTGACCGGACCAACTTACCTAGGCTTGTATGATGCTTCGGCGCCCTCACCGAGGGCGCATGGGAGCCGCAGAACCACAAATAGGTAGTAGGTAGGTGTGTCAACCGGATAGGCATGGAATGAACCTAGGCCAGGGTATTTTTGTGCTCGACGCGGTGCCAAGCTATTGACAATCATTGTTAAATGATGTACTTCTCCAGCGGGTATCAATGAATAGGCCTATATCTCGTCCCATGGATGGTTTTTCGACTGAAGAGGAGTTGCTTTTTAGTTTTGTGGACGGTCTGCCCTGGCCAG
>JAYVDE010000116.1:0-2643 GCA_043749575.1 Burkholderiaceae bacterium
GTCTCCCAGGTCCACCGACCCGGCGGCGGCATACATCGGGTTGATCAGCCAGGGGTCCATGCCCAGCAGCTTGGCAAACTTCTTGGCCACCTCTTCATAGCTCTGGAAATGCTTGCTCTTGCGGCGTACCGTCCAGCCCGCATGCAGCGGCGGCAGCAGGTACTGCTCGTAGAGGTGCTCGATGACCCGGGGCACACCGGCCGACAGGTTGTTGTTGAGCAAGATGGTGCAGGGGTCGAAATCTTTCAGCCCGAGCCTGCCGCCCTTGCGCAGCAAGGGTTCGAGCAGCAACTCGGTGCCGTCGGGCAGGGTCAGCGGGTTCGGCGTGGTGATTGCCGGGTCCAGCGTGCCCAGCCGCACGTTCAGCCCGGCCTGGGTGAAGATGCGCACCAGCCGCTGCACATTGGCCAGGTAGAAGGTGTTGCGGACGTGGCGCTCGGGGATCAGCAGCAGGTTCTTGGCTTCGGGGCAGATTTTCTCGATCGCCGCCATCGCCGCCTGCACCGCCAGCGGCAGCATCTCGGGCGTCAGGTTGTTGAAGCCGCCGGGGTAGAGGTTGGTCGCGACCGGCGCCAGCTTGAAGCCGGCATTGCGCAGATCGACCGAACTGTAAAACGGCGGCGTGTGCTCCATCCACTCGAGCCGAAACCAGCGCTCGATGGCGGGCATCGAGTCGAGAATGCGGGCTTCGAGTTCGTTGATCGGGCCGGTGAGCGCGGTGATGAGGTGGGGGACCATGGGCTGCCTGGATGCGCCTGAGCGTGAGAGACGATTCTAGGCAGATGGTGGCGGTCCGCCCAATGGCAAGCCGGCTGGCAGACACGACGAAAAAAGGGCTGCACTGGGCAGCCCTTTGGGGGGTCGCCGGATCGCTCCGGCGAACAGCAATCGCTTACTTGGCGTAAGCCGTCTCGCCGTGTGAGCTGATGTCCAGGCCTTCGCGCTCTTCCTCCTCGGTTACGCGCAGCCCAATCACCAGGTCAACCACCTTGAAGGCGATGAAGGCCACCACACCCGACCAGATGATGGTCAAGCCAACTGCCTTGCCCTGGATCAACAGCTGCTCGAAGATCGGTTTGCTGGTGACGGTGGCGGTAACCCAATCGGACACCAGGCCCGGGCCGCCCAACGACTGGTTGTTGAACACGCCGGTCAGCAGCGCACCGGTGATGCCGCCCACGCCGTGCACACCAAACACGTCCAGCGTGTCGTCGGCGCCGATCAGCTTTTTCAGGCCGGTCACGCCCCACAGGCACGCAAAGCCGGCAATGAAGCCGATCACGATCGCGCCCATCAGGCCGACGTTGCCAGCGGCCGGGGTGATCGCCACCAGGCCCGCCACGGCGCCTGAAGCGGCACCCAGCATCGAGGCCTTGCCCTTGTGCATCGCTTCACCCAGGCACCAGGCCAACACCGCTGCCGAAGTGGCAGTGAAGGTGTTCATGAAGGCCAGGATGGCCGAGTTGCCCGCTTCGAGCGCCGAGCCGGCGTTGAAGCCAAACCAGCCCACCCACAGCAGCGCGGCACCGACCATCGTCAGCGGCAGACTGTGCGGCGCCATCGCTTCTCTGCCGTAGCCCACGCGCTTGCCGATCATGAAGGCGCCGACCAGGCCGGCCACCGCCGCGTTGATGTGCACCACCGTGCCGCCGGCAAAGTCCAGCGCGCCCCACTGCCACATCAGGCCGGCCTTGGCGTCCATCGCGTCCGACACCGCCTTGGTGGCGTAGGCGTCCGGGCCCATCCAGAACCAGACCATGTGGGCAATCGGGGCGTAGCAGAAGGTGAACCACAGCGCCGAAAACAGCAGCACCGCCGAGAACTTGATGCGCTCGGCAAACGCGCCCACGATCAGGCAGCAGGTGATGCCGGCAAACGTCGCCTGGAAGGCCGCAAACAGCAGCTCAGGGATATAGACGCCCTTGCTGAAGGTGGCCGCCATCGCAAACTCGCCCGTCTTGGCGTCAAACAGGCCCTTCAGGAACAGCCGGTCCAGCCCGCCGACGAAGGCGTTGCCCTCGGTGAAGGCCAGGCTGTAGCCGTACAGCGCCCACAGCACGACGATCAGCGAGAAGGTGACCATCACCTGCATCAGCACCGACAGCATGTTCTTGCTGCGCACCAGACCGCCGTAGAACAGCGCCAGCCCGGGGACGGTCATCATGATGACCAGCAGGGTCGAGACCAACATCCAGGCGTTGTCGCCCTTGTTGGCCACCGGGGTGGACGCAGCAGCAGATGCCGGTTCAGCGGCCGAGGCGGCAGCGGGCGCCGGTGCCGCCTCGGCCTTGGGAGCCGGCGCAGCGGCGTCGGGTGCCGAGGCGGTGGCGGCAACAGCAGGCGCGGATGCGGCGGCATCCTGCGCTGTTGCGCCGCCCGCAAAACCCAGGACTGCGACGCCCAGGGCGAGGGAAGCGATGAGCTTTCTCATGGTGTTATTTCTCCAACGGAATTTTTTTGACGGCGAACGCGGGGCGCGCACCAGGGGGTTGTCTAGAGCGCGTCGCGGCCGGTCTCGCCGGTGCGGATCCGCACCACCTGCTCAAGGGTCGAGACAAAAATCTTGCCGTCGCCGATCTTGCCGGTGCGGGCCGAGGCCTCGATGGCCTCGATCACGCGGTCGACGATGGCGTCGTCCACCGC